>JAAYPY010000092.1 GCA_012519555.1 Tissierellia bacterium
AAGAGATTTTCCGGCAATGCGGCACAATTTACCGCAACAAAGGGCTTATCTGCTCTTAAGCTGTAGTTGTGTATGCTTTGAGCAAATAATTCTTTGCCGGTACCTGTTTCGCCCATAATTAAAACAGTGCTGTCAACTTCGGCATACAGCTTTGCTTTTTCTATTGTTTTCCG
This sequence comes from Tissierellia bacterium, assembly GCA_012519555.1. Taxonomy (GTDB): domain Bacteria; phylum Bacillota; class Clostridia; order Tissierellales; family Sedimentibacteraceae; genus Sedimentibacter. The sequence continues at coordinate 174 of JAAYPY010000092.1, forward strand.
CATTTTTTTGCTTTGACCCTTTATTCCGTCAAATATGCTCTTAGCCACATGACCCTTAGCAAGAAGTTTCTTTCTTATTTGAGATTCCATTTTTTGAATTTTTTCAATTTCCTGGAATGTTGCCACAACTCCTAAAACTTCACCGTCAACAACAATGGGAACCCTGTTTGTTACAATAGAAACATTTCCAATCTGCTGAATTTCTCCTAATTCCGCTGCCCCGGTTTTAAGAACCTGTTTCATACGTGTGTTTTCAACTATATCATCTACCTGTTTACCTATTGCATTGTCATATGATACATTTGTAATTTTTTGTATTACAGGATTAAATACTGTTATCAGTCCTTTCTTATCTATACCTAAAATTCCGTCATAAGCAAAATCTATAATAGACCTTAGAATAGCAGCCTTTTCTTTTTCTTCAATTTGTACTTCCATCAAACCCTTGGCATAATTAACAGCTTCGGCAATTGCTTCCTTTCCGGTTTCTATCAGTACTCCTTTTAATCCTCCTTCCTCTACAGTTTTCATAACTGTATATCCGCCGATGAATACTCTGCAGCCTTCTAAATGTAATTCTTCTATGCTTTTTTCAATATCCCTTTCATTATTGGCTGTCTTCGTTAATATTTTTAAAGATAGAATATCCTCAATAATAGGGAGTACCTTTTTATATTCTGAAGCTAAATCATCTGAACCTACAACTCCGATTATATCCGAATACTTAATTGCCTTACTTATGGATTTAAGAACATCATAGCTTGTGAATTCTATATTAACTGTTGGAATGGAGAGATTTTTTTTAATTAAAGCACCCGTTCCCCCGCGGCTTATAATTATATTTGCTCCCTCTTTGCATGCTCTTCTTGCGTGCATTAAACCCTTACTGTATGAGCCTTGATATACTTCAATGTTTTCATGGAGCTCATTGATTACTTCCATAGCAAGAGAAGCCAAACTTTCATCCGGTGCTACTACTACTATTTTTCCTTTCATTTTGTACACCTCAAGTCATATTGCATTTATTCATATTATACAACATCATTGCCATATTTTAAACTCTTTTATTCTTGCTCTTATCCGGGATTTTTTAAAAAGCTCGTTCATCTTAAATTGAACGAGCTTTAAAAGTTAAATTTAATTATTTATTTTTTGAATATCTTTTTGTATATTTCCCCCATAATCAATGGTATAAATGAAAGTGATAATACATTTACCCAATCTGCTGCGGATAAAGGTACAGTGTGGAATATACCGTTTAAGAAAGGAATATACAATACTACAATTGTTAAAGCAAATGACACTAAAACCGCCTTATTCATTGTTTTATTTGAAAAGAATCCAATTTTAAATAAGGTATAATCCTGTGACCTTGATGAGAAAGCCCTTAAGAGTTCTGCGGTAATCAAGGTAGCAAATACTATAGTTCTTATTCTTGGCAAGTTCTCTGTAATTCCATATTTCTGTACTCCCAAGTAATATGCCAATAAACATGCACCGGATATTGCCACTGCTTGAAATACAATTCCGCCATACATTGCCTTGTCAAGTATACCTTCCTTTGTATCTCTTGGTTTTTGCTTCATAATATTGGGCTCTGCAGGTTCAACTCCAAGTGCCAAGGCTGGGAAACTGTCCGTTACAAGATTTAACCATAAGAGTTGTATCGGAAGCAGCGGTACTTCCCATCCCAATAATATGCTTGTGAATACCAAGAGAATTTCACCTATATTACAGCTTAACAGAAAAAAGACAAACTTCTTAATGTTAGAGAATATGATTCTTCCTTCTTCTACTGCATTTACGATTGTTGCAAAGTTATCATCCGTCAATATTACCTCTGCAGTGTTTTTGGCAACGTCTGTTCCTGTTATGCCCATTGCTACTCCAATATCAGCCTTCTTAAGGGCCATTGCATCATTTACTCCATCACCTGTCATAGCTGTTATATTTCCGTTTTCTTTTAATGCCGTTACTATTCTTACCTTATGCTGAGGTGATACACGGGCATATACTTTCGTTTTCTTTACCACTTCTCGTATTTCATCGTCCGAGAGATTGTCTAGCTCTGCCCCCATCATTGCCTGATCTTCGGATTCTGCCATCCCTAATTGTTCGGCAATAGCATATGCCGTTTCCTTGTAGTCTCCGGTAATCATTACTGCTTCAATTCCGGCATCCTTGCATTCTTTGATTGCATCCTTTACTTCCGGTCTCGCAGGATCTATCATACCTACAAGTCCTAAGAATATCATATCCTTTTCGATTGTTTCAGATGTATTTTCCTCCGGCAGCCCATCCCATTCTTTGTATGCTGCCGACAACACCCTTAAAGCTGATTTGGCAAACTGACTGTTTACCGATAATACTCTGTTCTTAAGCTCTTCTGTAAAATCAATTATTTCACCCTTTAATGCAATTTTTGTACATCTTTTTATTACTACATCCGGAGCGCCTTTTGTAAAGGATACAATTTTCCCCGGAATATAGTTTTTGTGGAAGGTACTCATCATCTTTCTTGCAGAGTCAAAGGGCAATTCTTCAATACGAGGGAATTTTTCGTTTAATTCTTCCCTGGTCTTGCCTAACTTACCTGCAAATGTGACAATAGCTCCTTCCGTAGGGTCTCCGGCTATTTTCCATAAGCCTGACGAATTGTCCAAGTGGGCATCATTTGCCAATGCTCCTGCTGTTACAAATATTCTCAAATCAGGAAGCGAATCTATGTTGATTTCTTTTCCATCTAATTTAACAGTGCCTAGAGGCTCATATCCGCCGCCTGTAATATCCAATATTTTATCGTCAACATATGCTTTTACGACAGTCATTTCATTCTGGGTCAATGTACCTGTTTTATCCGAGCATATTACTGTGGTTGCTCCTAATGTTTCAACTGCCAAGAGTTTCTTAACTATGGCATTTCTGGCAGCCATTCTGTTCATGCCTATCGCCAAAACTATAGTAACTATTGCAGGCAGGCCTTCCGGTATGGCAGCAACAGCCAAACTTATGGAAGTAAGAAGCATCTCCAAAACTCCTCTTCCCTGGAGAAGACCGACTGCGAAAACAATTATACAGATTAGGATGCATGCTGTTCCAAGTATTTTACCCAGTTGATTTAATTTTATTTGAAGGGGTGTCTCTTCTTCATCATATGATTGTATGGTAGTTGCTATATGTCCTATTTCCGTATTGTGTCCCGTTCCGACAACTAACCCTTTTCCTCTGCCGTATGAAACAATGGTACTTAAAAATCCCATATTATGTCTGTCACCTATACCTGCCTTACCCTCTATTATTTCTTTTGCATCCTTTTCAACCGGTACGGATTCCCCGGTTAATGCTGCTTCTTCAATCTTTAAATTAGAGCTTTCTATAAGTCTTACATCTGCAGGTATAATATCTCCCGTCTCTAAAATTACTATATCACCGGGTACAACATTTGCTGCAGGTACTTCAATTTGTCTGCCTTCTCTTATAACCTTTGCATTAGGCGCACTCATTTTTTGCAGTGCTTCAACTGACTTTTCTGCCTTTCCTTCTTGATAAATACCTAATAATGCGTTAATTACAACAATAGCTAAAATCACAATTGAATCCGAAACTTCTCCTACAGCAGCAGAAACGATTGCAGCCACAATTAAAATAATAATTAAAAAATCTGCGAATTGCGCTAAAAGCTTTGCAGCAAAACTTTTCTTGGCTTGTGCAGCTAATTCATTCTTACCGTACTTATCAAGTCTTAGAACTGCTTCTTGCTCGCTCAGCCCCTGAAACTCATCGGTACCTAATTCAGTAATTGCTTCCTCTTTGCTTTTATTGTACCATTCCATTTTAAATCTCCTTTACTCCTATTTGAGTGAGAACGTTATTCCTTGTTATGAATTTATAATTGCAGATTATTATATGATTGAGTAGAATTTCATAATAGAAGTGAGGTTTGCGACCTTATTACATATTAATAAATTGTATTGCTTTAGTCAATATTATTTATTCCAAGTCATCCCACCACCAACACCTTCATCTGCGTCTGCTGAGTAATTTAGAGGTGGTGGAATTCTTGGAATATAGGTTAAATCTATTCTTATAGTTGAGCAACACCTGTGTCCCTTGCTGCCTGTGCCACTGCCTTTGCTATTGCAGGTCTTACTCTTTTGTCAAAGGGCATAGGTATGATGTAATCCGCTGTCAATTCTTCATCTGTTATAAGTTCTGATAATGCTTTAGCTGCTGCTAACTTCATTTCTTCATTAATGGTTCTTGCCCTCACATCAAAGGTTCCTCTGAACAATCCGGGAAATGCCAATACGTTATTTATTTGGTTAGGATAATCGCTTCTTCCTGTTCCCACAACACTTGCTCCTGCTTTTTTTGCCAGATCCGGGTCTATTTCAGGTACGGGATTTGCCATTGCAAATATTATGGCATCCTTATTCATGCTCTTAACCATTTCTTCAGATACGATATTAGCATCTGAGACCCCGATGAAGACATCTGCACCGACTAATGCATCTGCTAAATTACCTGACATTTTATTTTTGTTAGTCATTTCTGCTATTTCCTCTTTTGCCCAGTTCATTCCCTTTTCTCTGCCTTTATAAATTATACCTGTTCTGTCAACCATAAGCATGTCTTTTACGCCAACATTAAGAATGATTTTTGCTATTGCAATTCCTGCTGCTCCTGAGCCGTTTATTACAACGACCAAATCCTCCATTTTTTTCTTAGTCAATCTTAAGGCATTCAAAAGTCCCGCCAATACTATGATTGCTGTTCCGTGCTGGTCATCATGGAAAATTGGAATTGATAGTTTTTCTTTTAGTTTTCTTTCAATTTCAAAGCATCTGGGTGCCGATATATCTTCTAAATTTATTCCGCCGAATACAGGCTCAATCATTTCAACTATTTTTACTATTTCGTCAGGGTCCTTTGTTTTTACACAAATCGGAAATGAATCCACTCCCCCGAATTCCTTAAATAATACTGATTTCCCTTCCATAACAGGAATAGCTGCGTAGGGCCCTATATCTCCAAGTCCTAAAACTGCAGTTCCGTCTGATACTACGGCTACCAAATTACCTTTTGAGGTGTAGTCATATACCTTATTTTCATCCTTATGTATTTCCTTGCAAGGCTCTGCTACTCCCGGTGTATATGCTAAGCTTAAACTATCTTTGTCTGTAACCGGTACCTTGCTCATTATGTTTAGTTTTCCCTGATTATCCTTGTGTAATTTTAATGCATCATCTCTTAATGACATAATACTACCTTCCTTAACCTATTTTGTACTTCTCTTTGCCGATACTATATAAGTCATTTCCCTTGCTGTCTATTATTACCGTAACAGGAAAATTCTCTACTCTTAATTTATATATTGCTTCTGCTCCTAAATCGGGAAATGCAATTACTTCTGCTTCTTTTATGGCTTCTGCAAGAAGTGCTCCTGCTCCTCCGATAGCTGCAAAATATACTGCATTGTTCTTTATTATTGAATCAACCACTGCTTGAGCTCTTAAGCCCTTGCCTATCATTCCCTTCAGCCCGTGCTCCATCAAAAGAGGTGCATATGCATCCATTCTTCCGCTGGTCGTAGGTCCTGCCGAGCCTATTACCTGTCCCGGCTTTGCAGGACAGGGTCCCACATAATAAATAGTCTGATTTTTAATATCCATGGGAAGCTCTTCTCCCTTTTCAATTAATTCAGCTAATCTTTTATGGGCTGCATCTCTGCCTGTATAGATTATTCCGTTAAGTAAAACTCTGTCTCCTGCCTTAAGGTCATTTATTACTTCCGACATTAAGGGTGTGTTTATAATTTTCGCCATAGCAACCTCCTAAATTATTGCTTCTTGATGCCTTGCAACATGACATTGGATATTTATTGCAACAGGCATACTTGCTATATGAGCAGGGAAGGTCTCTATATTCACTGCAAGTGCTGTTGTTCTTCCCCCGAAGCCTTGTGGTCCTATGCCCAATTTATTTATTTCCTCCAGCAGCTCTTTTTCTAATTCAGCTACCTTTGGGTTTGGATTGTGTTCGCCGACCTTTCTAAGTAGAGACTGTTTTGCGATCAAGGTTGTTTTTTCTATTGTCCCGCCTATTCCTATTCCCACTATTATAGGAGGGCATGGATTAGAGCCTGCCTTTTCTACTGTATCCAATACGAATTTCTTGATACCCTTTACTCCGTCAGAAGGCTTAAGCATTGCAAGTGTGCTCATGTTCTCACTTCCTCCGCCTTTTGGAGCAAGTATAAGTTTGATTTTATCCCCGGGAACTATTTTTGTATGAATTATTGCAGGAGTATTGTCACCGGTATTTTTCCTTACTATGAAGGGGTCATCAACTGCAGATTTTCGAAGATATCCGTTTATATATCCTCTTCTCACTCCTTCGTCGATTGCTTCATTTAAATCTCCGCCCACTAATCTGACGTCTTGTCCTAATTCAAGAAAAATAACTGCAAGTCCGGTGTCCTGACATATGGGAACATCCTTCGTCCTTGCAATTTCTTGGTTTTTCAATATGTCAGACAATATTTCCTTACCTAAGGCCGAGTCCTCTTTTTCCAATGCATCTTCCAATGCTTTTTTTACATCCTGAGGAAGATAATAGTTTGATTCTATGCATAGTTTTTCTACTGTCTTGGTTATTTGTTCAACATTGATTTCTCTCATCAGCT
>JAAYPY010000011.1 GCA_012519555.1 Tissierellia bacterium
AGAAGGTAAGAGCAGAGGTTGTTGGTTTCAATGATGGCAAAGTTCTCTTGATGCCCTATGAAGATATTAAGGGGATAGGTCTTGGAAATACTGTTGTATCAACCAACCATAAACTTAAAATACCCGTGGGAGACTTTTTAATAGGCAGAATTGTAGATGCAACCGGACAACCTATTGATGATGGAGAAGAATTCTCATGTCAGGAATATTGCTATGTAGACAATGATTATATCAACCCCTTGTCAAGACCCAGAATAAGTGAAAGCTTAAGCTTTGGAATCAAAGCTATAGATGGACTTTTGACAATAGGCAAAGGACAACGTATGGGAATATTTTCAGGAAGCGGAGTCGGTAAAAGTACGCTTCTAGGTATGGTTGCAAAAAACGTAAAAGCAGATATAAATGTAATAGCATTAGTTGGTGAAAGAGGAAGAGAAGTAAGAGAATTCATTGAAAAAGACTTAGGAGAAGAAGGATTAAAAAGATCCGTCCTGGTAATAGCAACTTCAGACCAGCCTGCAATGCTGAGAGTGAAATGTGCATTGACAGCAACAACCATAGCGGAATACTTCAAAGATAAGGGCAAGGATGTATTATTGATGATGGACTCCTTGACAAGATTTGCAATGGCCCAAAGAGAAATAGGCTTAGCATCGGGAGAACCGCCTGTATCCAGGGGATACACACCTTCAATTTATGCTGAACTTCCAAAGCTTTTGGAAAGAAGCGGAAATTTCAGGGGAGGTTCAATAACCGGTATTTATACAGTCTTGGTTGAAGGAGATGATACCAATGAGCCTATTTCAGACACTGTCAGAGGTATATTGGACGGACATATAGTATTATCAAGAAAATTGGCAAATTCAAATCATTATCCTGCTATTGACATCAATGCCAGCATATCAAGACTTATGAATGATATAGCCGGCGAAGACCACAACAATAAAGCTAAAAAGCTCAGAGATATTTTAGCCGAATATTATGCCAATTATGACTTGATTACCATAGGTGCTTATAAAAAAGGCAACAATGCTAAATTAGATGAAGCAATTACAAAAATAGATGCCGTAAACGCCTTTTTAATACAAGGAATCAATGATAAATACAGCTTTGATGAAATAATTTCTTTAATGGATGAAATTTAATACCCCTATATATTACGTAAAGCTTAATAAAAAAAACGAGGTAGGAAATGAAAAAATTTATCTTTTCACTGCAAAAAGTTTTAGAAATAAAAGAACAGCTGTTAAATAACATGAAAATTGAACTTTCCAATTTAAATCATGAGTGTAATAATATTGAGCTGTCTATTAAAATTTTACAAGCAAAGTTTAAAAATATAGAAAATGAATATGTTGAAAAAACATATAAATCAATTTCACCCGGTGAAATGTCCTACTATAAAATGCTGAGCCAAGGGGTATTGACGCAAATTGAAAACAAGGAAAAAGAAAAAGAAATTATATTAAGAAAAATAGCAGCCAAAAGACAAGAAATAATAATAATGAATACGGAGATTTCAAGTTTAGAAAAGCTGAGGGAAAAGGAACTGGAAAAACACAACAAAGAACTTTTAAAGAAGGAAGAACACTTCATAGAAGAATTTATTTCAAATAAAGCCATGACAAATGAATATGCAGTCTAAAGATGTCCTAACCCTATTTTTCAGACTGCGGAATCCCATACCGCTATATCATTTGAAAGGAGGTGAAAATATGTATGTGAATGTAAGCAATTTAATAAGTCAATTGCCTGATAGTATCATTAAAAGTAAAAACCCGAATAATTTGAATGAGGGTATATTTGCAAATATGCTCAACAATGCAATGACAGAGAATCTAAATATGACGGACTTCCTTGGAAACAATTTTGAAAGTCTCTTATCTGCAAATAATATCGACCTAGAGGATTACAATGCAGAAAACTTAGAGGATGATGAAAGTCAAAATTATATCTCTTATGAAAATTTAATCAGCTATTGGGACATTTTCTTTTTCAGACCCGATTTAGCAGTTAATGAAGGTAAGGAAAACAAAACACTGAATTCTGATTATGATGTTTCAACGGCTCAGCCTCCTTCAAGAGTTTATGAACAAATAACCGGTCTTCCGTTTAACAGTCAAAGCACGGGTACGGAAAAATTAGTACCTGAAATGGAAATATACAGCCAAAGGCCTACAATTGAAGGAAAGACAGAAAGCAACTCAAAGGGAGTCATAATTGAGAACTTGCTTGAAGCACAAAGTGAAAAACAAATTGAAGTAAGTAATGAAAAATCAATTGAAACACAAAGTGAAAAGCCAATTGAACTAAATGAAAAACAAAAAAGCCAATTTGCAAGCCCGGAGCTTTTTGCAGCTGAAACCCTCACAGCACAAAACAGAGTAATTACTATCAGCGACAGCTCAACAGAAATAAGGTCACAAGTATTAGCCCAAGTCAAAGACAAGATAATCATTATGACAGAAAAGGGCCAGGATGCAGACGGTGTCAAAACAATTACCATGGAGCTGAGACCAAAGTCTTTAGGCAAGGTTGATATTAAGATGAGCTACGAGAACAATAAGCTGACGGTTGAAATCAAGGCATTAAATGAAGAAACTCAAAAAATACTGTCATCAAATGCCGGCGAACTAAGAGACCTGCTAAGCAAAACATCAAGAGCAGATGTGGATATCATAGTAAAGCCCTATGTAGAGATAAAACATCAGAATATGCCAAGCCATGTAAACAGTCAAGAAGGCTATGAGCAAAATTTCTACCAAAACAATGAGCAGAACCATCAGGGCAGGCAGGGTAACAAATACTATAAGAGTTATAGGGCAAAACAAAGCCAAGAAGATGTATTCTCAGAACTGATTGACTTAAATTACTCAAAGACAAAGGAGGGTGTATATGGAAATTAACGCTTATAACACAGCAAGCAGCATTAACAAGATTAACGATTTAAAGGTTCAAAAGAAAGACGAAGCTTTAAACATGCAGGATTTTTTAAATTTGCTGGTTGCTCAAATCACAAATCAAGATGCTTTGAATCCTATGGATAATACAGAATTTATAGCACAAATGGCCCAGTTTTCGTCCCTCCAGGCTATGACTGATTTAACGGAAATGGCACTTCAGGGACAAGCTACATCACTCATAGGAAAAAACGTAGTGGTTGCCGCTTACAACAACATAGGCGAATTAGCAGTAGATGAAGGAGTGGTTCAGAGGGTTACAATACACGGCGGGAAAACAAAGCTGTTTGTAAATGACATGGAGTATGAGTATTCCAATGTTATGGAAATCAAGGAAGCTCAAAAATTAGAGGAAGACCCCTTAACCCATATGATGGTAGATATCATAAAAAGAATAGACAAATTAAATGATTCTGTGTCAGGCATAAGATCATCCGAACCGGTAGAGCCTGCTGAAGATATACCACCGGCTGAAGAAGTTCCACCGGAAGAAAAATTATTGCCGCCGGCTGAAGAGGTACCTGAAATAGAAGAACCAACAACTGATGATATACCAACAACTGAAGACATGTAAGAGGCAGGTGAGAATATGACAGATATAAACTTCATAAAAAAAATAAGCAGCTTAAACAACAATATTCAGCCAAATTACAAGGTAAGACAAAATGAAAACAACAACTTTAAGGAACTGTTAAATGAGAAGTTAAAAAATGAAGTAGTTTTCTCGAAGCATGCAAATGAAAGAGTTCAACAAAGGAATATTGATGTCAGCCAAGAAGTAACAGAAAAGCTCAATGAAGCATCTGCTCAGGCAAAGGAGAAGGGTCTAAAAAACGTCCTTGTAATGATAGACAATCAAGCCTTTATACTAAGCACAATGAGCAATAAAGTCATAACAGCCGTGAACAGTGAAGAGCTTAAAGAAAATATTTTTACAAATATCGATGGAGCTGTAATTAAATAGCCGGTCCTTTTAAGGAGGCTAAAGTTTGGACCTTTTGAAAAACTTAAACAGCGCCAAATAAATTAAAAGGAGAATGAATCATTATGATGAAAGCACTTTACTCCGGAGTATCCGGAATGAGAAGTCACCAAACTAAAATGGACGTAATTGGAAACAACATAGCAAACGTAAATACTAATGGATACAAAACGCAGAGGGCAACATTCAGGGATATTTATTATCAGACAATAAGCAATCCAAACAGCCCGGACACAACCAATGATAGGGGTGGTACTAATTCATCCCAGGTAGGTTATGGAGCCCAAATAGCATCAGTAGATACAATCCACACATTATCCGGATATGCACCAACTAATAAAACTACAGATTTATACATTAACGGGGATGGTTACTTTATTGTTCAAAACCCAAGCGGTGATAAGTTTTATACTCGATATGGTGCATTCAACTTTGACTCCTCCGGAAGTCTTGTTGATTCAAATGGTAATATAGTATTAGGTACTTTAGGAGCAACAAAAACACTAGGTGCAACATCAAAATCCGTAGGAGATGTTGAACTATTGACAATAAATAATTATGAAGATTATAAAAACATTACAATTAACGCAGATGGAACTATTACTGGTATTGAAAAGAGTTCTGATACCATAACAACATTAGGACAAATTGCTGTTGCAACCTTCCAAAATCCAAATGCTTTAGTATTGGAAGGCAGTTCCTATTATAGGGAAAGCAATAATACCGGCACTCCTGAATTATATGAAGCGGGACTAGGCGGATCTGGTGCAATTGTAACCGGAGGACTCGAAATGTCCAACGTTGATTTGGCCAATGAATTCTCGGAAATGATTGTAACTCAAAGGGGATTCCAAGCAAACACAAAAATTATTTCAGTTGTTGACCAAATGCTTGAGGAATTGGTTAATTTGAAGAGATAATTAGATGTCCGGAGGGGACGGTTTTAGGTGGACCAATGTCCAAGAAGAATCGTCCCCGGTGGACGGCGTCCCTGGTGGACGGGCGGAGTCAAAGTACAAAGATAAGATAATTCATTATGTTCATAAGACTTATAACTTATGAATATAATTAAGGATTTTATCAGGACATTCCTTTAACCCCGGAAAATCACCCTAAAGGGAAGGTGTGTCCCCACATATATTATCAAGGAGGACCTATGGTAGAGGTAATAGGAATTAATGGAGAAGAGTTTTTAATTAATGCCGCATTAATAGAAAAGATAGAATTTATTCCGGAAACAAAGATTACATTAACGACCGGAAAATACTACTTGGTAAAAGATACAAAAGAAGAAATTATCAATAAGATAATTACATTTAATCAGAAAATAATAAGAGGCGTTACGGCAGAGTAAGAGGTGTAAAATGAATATATCGTTTTTAGTTGGTACGTTGGCAGGAATCGGATTGGTACTATACGGCATATTGACTAGCGGCTCAAGTATGACACAAGTAGTGACAAGTTTTATTGATATACCCAGTGTTTATATAACATTTGGCGGAGCCATATCTGCTACAATAATGTCTGTCCCGGTAAAATATTTGAGGGACATACCAAAAAACTTGAAAGTTTTAATGAAAAAAGAAAAGATTGACCTGAATGTCTATATTGACATAATAGAGGAGCTTGCAAAGGAAGCAAGACTCAAAGGACTATTGGTTCTTGAAGAAAAGGTTAATCAAATGGACTTACAGGATGAATTTTTAAAATATTGCGTTATGCTGATAGTGGATGCTATCGAGCCGACAAAGGTTAAGGCGCAGATTGAAAATGAAATTGATTGTATAGAAGCAAGACATGCATCTGCTTGGAAGGTTTTTGATACCTTAGGCTCATTTGGCCCGGCCTTTGGTATGCTGGGTACATTAATCGGACTTATAAACATGTTGGCCAACATGGATACTTCTCAAGGAGCGGATGCATTAGGTAAGGGTATGTCCGTGGCACTAGTTACAACCTTTTACGGCTCAGTTCTTACAAATATGATTTGTGCTCCCATATCAAACAGGCTAAAGGCAAAGCATGACGAAGAAATGATTGCTAAGGAATTGATAATGGAAGGTGTTTTATCCATACAATCAGGTGAAAATCCGAGGTATATAAGGGAAAAATTAAATTCATACGTTACATATCAAGAAAGAAGTGACATTGCCGGAGCCAATACCGAAGGTGAAGGTAAATCTAAGAGAAGGTCTAAAAGGAAGAAAAAAGAAGCTAATGCTTAAAAAATAGAAATGAGTTGGAAATTATGGCAAGAAAAAAGAAAAGAGATGAAGGCGGCGGTGCAAGCTGGATGGAAACATACAGTGATATGGTTACCCTCTTGCTGACATTTTTCATAATGTTGTATGCTATGTCAACAATTGATGCCCAAAAATATTCTGCAATAGTTGCTTCATTTTCAAAAGCAATGAATCCTGAGGCATATTATCAACAGATGGAAGCTGAAGCAGCCCAAGAGATAGTTGAACATTCATATGAAACAGAGGATGAAGAGACAGATGAAATAGATGCATTGTACACACTTCTAAAACAATATATTGAAGAAAATGAACTATCCGACCAAGTTGAGATAAGTAAAAGTGAAGAATATGTTTTTATAAGATTTTCCGATTCAGTTACATTTAGAGGATACTCCGACATTTTAGAGCAAAAAGGAAAAGGCGTACTCGATGTTTTAGCTGAGGGCTTGGTTTTAGTGGATGAATACATAGAAGAAGTTGTTATAGCCGGTCATACTGCCAAGGTTGAGTATGATAAGACTGATATTGACAGGTCACTATCCACCAACAGAGCCAATGTTGTTCTGAAATATTTAGAGGATAAAGCTGTTATTGATCCTGCTAAATACTTGGCGATAGGCTATGGACTATACAGTCCCATAGCTGACAACAGCACTCCTGAAGGAAGAGCTAAAAACAGGAGAGTTGAAATATATATAAGCAGGAAGGGATACCCCATAAGTTATACCAAAATTATTCAAGATACAATCAATAAGGATAAAGCTAATAATAAAGATGTCGAATATCGCAGAGATTATTTTATAGAATGACAATAATTTAGTTTTATCATAGAAACAATTAAATTATAGGATGAGGATAAGATATGGCAGAAGTACTATCACAGAGCCAAATTGATGAACTGTTAAGTGGTTTAAGTTCCGGTGATGTAAATATTCAAGAATTTGAAACAAGCGAAAAAAAAGTAAAAGAATATGATTTCAGAAGCCCTAAGAAAATAACAAAAGAAACTATAAGTCTCTTAAAGGGTATATATGAAAATTATTGCAGGTTACTTACATCAAGATTAACATCAATGCTTAGGCTTATGTGCGACTTAACGGTAGAGCAAGTGGAAGAAAGCATATATCATGAATATAATAACGCCTTAGAAGATTATGTGTTGATGGGTCTGATTAATGTAAAGTATCCGGATAATGAAGTTTCCGAAAGTCAAATTTTAATGGAAGTTTCAAGACCATTATCCTTTGTTATCATTGACAGGCTTCTTGGAGGACTTGGAGAAGAATATGGAAATATCAGAGATTATACTGATATAGAGCTATCGTTGCTGGAGAATGTGCTGAGAGAATTAGTTACTCTAATGGGCTCAACTTGGGAGAACACCCTGCAAATTGAAACAGAGTTAGAAAAGATCGAAACCAATTCAAGGTTTATTCAATCTATTAACTATAATGACACAGTAGTTGTAATTATATTAAATTTAATAATAAATGAATTGTCTGGAAAAATTACCGTCTGTATACCTTCAGACATTTTAGATGAAATAAATAAAAAATCAAGTATATATTCCAGAAGTATGGGAAAAAAGGCTAACATTGAAGATCAGAAAGAAGAAATTATGAATTCAATAAAATCAACAAAGTTGACCATAACGGGAGTACTGGGAAGCACAGAAGCAACTTTGAAGGATTTATTGAATATTCAAATTGGAGATTTAATCATACTTGATAAAAAGAAAGGTAAAAATGTAGATGTAAAAGTTGAAAATGAAAAATGGTTTGAAGGGAAATGGGGAACAAGAAAGAACAAGGGAGTAATTAAGATAAATAAAATAATACACTAAGGGAGTTATTTATGGTAAGTGAAAATTTATTTTCAGATATGGAACGGGATGTAATAGGAGAGGTTATGAATATCAGTTTAGGCTCATCTGCTACTTCATTATCCTCCTTGTTAGGAAAAAGGGTTGAGATAACCGTTCCGAAAATTAATGTAACAACGGCTGGTGAATTCAGTTACAAACAATTAGAGCCTGCTATAGGAGTTGAAATAAAATATATAGAAGGCTTAAAGGGCGCGAATATTATGATTTGGAAGAGAGCCGATGCCAAAGCAATTATTGAAATCCTCTTAAATCAAGAAATAGCAGATGAAGACTTTGAGATGGATGAAATAAATACAAGTGCCATTTGTGAAGTTATGAATCAAATGATGGGATCAGCTGCAACAGCCCTTTCGGATTTCTCAAAAAAGACCATCAATATATCAACACCTGTTGCTTTCGAAATTGATGATAGCACTGAGTTTAAAAACAAATACTTTGTTGACGATGATATGATTGTTTCAGTAGGTTTTGACTTGTATATTGAGGGGAAAGTTCAAAGTCAATTCATAAATATTATGGAAATTAATTTAGCAAAAGAAATTGTATCAAGTTTTTTGGAGGAAAGCCAAGAACCGGAAGGTTCAGAGCCGGAAGAAAAAGAAGCTAATCTTAGCGAAGCTGAAGTTGAAAAATTATTAAATGCAAATAAAACTTTTACAACAAATATAGAAAGTGAGCAAACTAAGGGAGCCTTGAAAAAGGGACAAAGAAGAGCCTTTCAAAAGGAAAGGGAGGAGCCCGAAATGCCTGTAAGTGTTAGACCGGTAGAATTTGAATCCTTTGATGATGATGAGGAAGTACTATCTGAAGAGCAGCTTTCTAATTTAGAGTTGATAATGTTAGTTCCTCTGACAATCAGTGTTGAAATAGGAAAGACTAGCAAACAAATTAAGGACATTCTTGAAATTTCACCCGGAACAATAATTGAACTTGATAAGCAGGCCGGTGCATTGGTAGATATTATCGTAAACGGCAAATTAATTGCAAAGGGTGAGGTTGTTGTAGTAAATGACAACTTTGGAGTAAGAGTAGTTGAAATATTAAAAAAGGATGAATTGATGAAAATTACATTATAAATGTGGATTATGGAGGAAGAAAGATGAAAGGTAAAATATTAATAGTAGACGATGCAGCATTTATGCGAATGATGATAAAAGATACCTTAAAAAATCATGGCTATGAAAATATAATAGAAGCGGCCGACGGAGAGATTGCGGTTCAAACTTATAAAACAGAAAAACCGGACTTGGTTATAATGGATATAACCATGCCCAATAAAAATGGATTAGAAGCATTAAAAGAAATCAGAGAACTTGACCCTAATGCTGTAATAGTAATGTGCTCTGCAATGGGACAAGAATCCATGGTTGTGGAAGCTATAAGAAACGGTGCAAAGGATTTTATTGTAAAACCCTTCAAAGCAGACAGGATTTTAAAAACTGTTCAAGGTATAATGAGTTAGGAGTTGATTGTAATAATAGATGATATAATCAAACTTATAATATCAATCATAGGAATTATATTAGTTTTATATTTGACATACTACTGTACAAAATGGCTGTCAGCAAAAACAGCATTAAATATTAAATCAAAGTATATGAATGTAGTCGACAAATTAATGTTAGGGCAGAACAATTTTATCACTATCCTGGAAATTAACAGGAAGTATTACTTAGTGGGCATAACTGAAAAAGAAATAAATATCCTTAAAGAATTAGATGATTTTTATCCTGTACCTGATAACAAAGAGATTAGCCCGAAATTCAACAATATTTTCAACAAATATAAAAAAACTACCGATATAGGAAACAGCAATGAGAAGAAAATATAGTAAAATAGCTTTTATGGCATTGGCATTGATGCTTTTAGATACTCAAGCTGTATACGGCGGAGTCATCAATATGAATATAAACGGAAACTCACGTGAAGCTTTAGAGATTCTATTTCTTTTGACCATCATAACATTACTTCCGTCTATACTGATAATGATGACATCATTCACAAGAATTATTATTGTTTTATCCTTTGTGAAAAACGCATTAGGCCTCCAGCAGACACCTCCTAATCAGGTCTTGGTAGGTATAGCCATATTTTTAACCTTATTTATCATGTCACCTGTAATGGATGAAATAAATACATCAGCATATGAGCCATATAAAAATGAAGAAATAACACAGGAAGAATTTGTGGATACAGCATCAGTTCCCATAAAAACATGGATGCTGAAACAAACAGGAAACGATGAATTAAAAATGTTTTTAGATATGTCGAGAGATGAAGCAATACAAGAAATTGATAACATAGAAGAATTGCCGTTGACTGTAGTTATTCCGGCATTTGTAACCACAGAATTAAAGAGGGCATTCATTATCGGATTTCTGCTTTACATACCTTTTTTAATTATAGATATGATTGTATCAAGTGTACTAATGTCCATGGGTATGATGATGCTTCCACCGGTGATGATATCTATGCCTTTTAAAATACTCTTGTTTGTAGTGGTGGATGGATGGTCATTATTATTCAAAACATTGGTTACTACCTTTAATTAAGATGCCCTAACCCCATATGTTCAAGCGATAGCGAGATGCCCTTTATGACCTAAACCCAACTTCATTGACTGTAAGGAGAAACAGATGGATGGTAGGTCATTTGCCAAGATCCGGGAGGAGAAATAATGAGTATTTCACAGATTATTGAAGTTATGCAGGCAGCTGCAGGTGTCGCCATAAAATTGGGAGCACCCATATTGGCAGTCAGCTTAATAGTAGGTTTAACGGTAGCTATTTTTCAGGCCGCTACTCAAATACACGAGCAGACATTGACATTTGTTCCAAAACTCTTTATAACGGCAATAATGTTAATTGTATTGGGAAGCTGGATGGCTGAAGTTATGTCAGATTTTACCTACTATGTATTTGATTTAATGTTAAAAGTAAATTAATGAGGACTAATAATGACATTTACGGGGGATTTTACATACTTTTTATTAATATTTGCAAGGATGAGCGGTTTTGTTTTCTTTAACCAGATATTCGGTAGAGGGAACCTGCCAAACTATTTTAAAATTTCTTTAAGTTTGCTTTTTGCAATAACCGTTTATGGCATATTGCCTCCTGATAAAGACATGGCGATAGTAAATTCAATAGTATATGCACTATTAATTATTAAAGAGCTCTTCATAGGTTATTTAACAGGTTATATAATAAGCGCATTTTTCAGCACTGTTGTAATAAGCGGTGAAATTATAGGAATTCAGATAGGGATGGCCATGTCTAAAATATATGACCCAAACAGCAATGTATCCATGGGTATTATAGGAAGCTTCTTAAATTTAATATTAATACTTGTTTTTTTCAGCTCAAAGGGACATTTAAATTTAATACAAATATTCATTGTTTCAAATAAATTAATTGAAGTTGGCAAATTTTCGATACCAAATCAATTATTTTACAATATGGTTGAACTATTTCAACAAGTATTAATATTAGCTTTAAAGCTGTCCATGCCCATAATGGCTGTTGAAATAATATTAGAATCAGGGATTGGAATCCTAATGAAGGCAATCCCTCAAATACAAGTTTTTTCTGTAAATATACAGTTAAAAATAATGATAGGCTTAGTGATGTTATTAATATTGGTTCCTACATTTGCAACATTTATAGAGAATGTAATTGTATTGATGTTTGACAATATAGAAAGCAGCTTAAGCGCATTAATAACTTAAGATGAAGGATTATTAATTATGCAGGGCCAAGATAAAACCGAAAAAGCAACGCCCAAGAAAAGGCGGGATGAAAGAAAAAAGGGTAATGTATTTCAAAGTAAGGATATAGTAACTGTCGGTGTTATTGCAGTATCATTTATAATACTGAACTTTTGGTCAACCTATATTTACAAGTATACTTCAAACATATTGTATAAGTATATATTTTTGATAAAAGACACCTATTCTATAAAGGATTATCAGATTACTCAAACATTTAAAGATATTGCATTAACTGTATTTATGTCAGCAGGCTTATTGATGGTTATTGTTATAGGGACTACCATAGTATTAACTGGAGCTCAAACAAAGTTTTTAATAGCAGGGGAGAAGATAAAATTTAAGTTTTCAAAATTAAATCCCCTTACAGGTATTAAAAGGATGTTTTCAATCCGAGCTATAGTTGAAGTAATAAAAAATTTAATAAAAATATCAATTTTGGCATATGTAATATACTCATCGATTATTGACAATTTATTTCAAGTACCTAAGCTGACTTCCCTTGATTTAGTTATGGGGGTAAATTTTATAGCAGCCACGGTTATGTCCATTGTAAAAAGCGTGGTAATTGCATTTTTGGCTATTTCTGCATTTGACTTCCTATACTCCTGGTGGGAATATGAGAAAAACATTAAAATGACAAAAGAGGAAGTTAAAGAAGAGTATAAGCAATTAGAGGGAGATCCAAAAATAAAAGGAAAAATTAAAGAAAAACAAAGGGCATTTTCAATGTCAAGAATGATGCAGCAGGTTCCAAAGGCAGATGTTGTTATAAGAAACCCCAGCCATTATGCAATTGCAATCAGTTACGATATCGAAAAAGATAATGCTCCCTTAGTATTGGCAAAAGGAAAAGATTATATTGCATCAAAAATTATTAAAAAAGCAGAAGAACATCAAATTAGCATAATTGAAAATGTTCCCTTGGCAAGAGGCCTTTATGCTAAGGCAGAGTTAAACAGGGAGATACCAATAGAATTTTACGAAGATGTTGCTGAAATATTAGCTTGGGTTTACAGGCTTAAAGATAAGGAAAAATACAAAGCATGAGAAGTATATTTAGAAATTCAATTTCCATATTTATAATATCAGTAATACTAATGATAATAATACCACTTCCGCCCTTTTTTCTGGATTTGATGTTTATTATCAACATTTCAATATCGATAGTTATATTGCTAACAACAATGTACATAAAAGAGGCATTAGAGTTTTCTGTATTCCCATCGCTGCTTCTAATCAGCACATTGTTCAGGTTATCCTTAAATGTGTCTTCCACAAGGTTAATTTTGACTAACAATGGACATGCAGGAGCTGTTATAGCCACATTCGGCAGCTTTGTTTTACAAGGGAACGCAGTTGTCGGATTCATAATATTCTTAATTATAGTTTTAGTGCAATTTATAGTAATAACAAAGGGCGCGGAAAGAGTAGCCGAGGTTACCGCAAGATTTACATTGGATGCAATGCCGGGCAAGCAAATGGCAATAGATGCAGACTTAAGCTCAGGCATAATCACAGAGCAGGAAGCGATGCAAAGACGTAAGAACGTTCAAAGAGAAGCTGACTTTTACGGAGCAATGGATGGTGCCACAAAATTCGTAAAGGGCGACGCTATTATGTCTATAGTGATTACCTTTATAAATTTTATAGGCGGGGTTATTATAGGCATGGTACAGGGCGGCGACACATTTACCGGGGTACTTCAGACCTACTCTATAGCAACAGTAGGTGACGGATTGGTTTCTCAGATACCTGCCTTATTGATATCCACAGCAACCAGTATGATTGTTACAAGAGCAGCTTCTGAGTCAAGCTTAAATGTTGATTTGACTAATCAAGTAAAATCACAGCCGGTAGTTTTGATAATATCGGGAGTAGTAATATTATCTATGGCATTAATACCGGGATTTCCTAAAATCCAGGTAATTGCATTGGCATCATTGTTAATATTATTAGGATTAAGCTTGTTACGGAGCAAAGCCGATATCAGCACAGAAAAAGAAACAGATGAGTTGGTGCAGGAACCTGTATCTGATGAAGAATACTTCAGAAATATTGATAATATTTATGAATTAATTCAAATAGACTCAATAGCCATGGAAGTAGGTTACAGCTTAATTCCCTTAGTGGATGTTGACGGAGGAAACTTTATTGACAGAGTTGTATTATTCAGGCGTCAGTTTGCTCAGGAGATGGGAATGGTAATTCCTTCAGTAAGGTTAAGGGACAATGGATATCTTAATCCAAATGAATATGTTATAAAAATAAAGGGAGAAGATGTAGCTAAGGGAGAAATTTTAGTTGATTATTACTTGGCTTTGGACCCGGGGAACTTAACAGGAGAGGTTGACGGCATTGAAACAATTGAGCCTGCATATGGCATACCCAGCAGGTGGATAAAAAAAGACAAAAAAGAATTAGCGGAAATTTACGGGTATACAGTAATAGACCCTCTATCAGTATTGGTAACACATTTATCCGAAGTTGTAAAAACGCATGCACATGAGTTGTTATCAAGGCAAGATTTAGACCAACTGCTAAACAATGTAAGGAAAGACAATAAATTATTGGTTGAAGAAGTTGTTCCGGGCATTATATCGTACGGCAACATGCAAAAAATATTAGGCAACTTGCTAAAGGAAGGCATTCCAATAAGGGATATGGAAACAATTTTAGAAACAATCAGTGATTACGGCACCTCCGTCAAGGACACGGAAATGCTGACAGAATATGTGCGTCAGGCTTTGAAAAGGACAATAACCCGCAAGTGGTCTGAGGGAGGACAAATAAGAGTAATAACACTGAGTACCGATGTGGAAAAACTTATTATTAATTCAATAAGTAAAAATGAAAAGGGCTCATATTTATCAATAGATCCTGAATTGATGCAAAAATTAGTTACCCAATTGATTGAGCAAATTAATAGATTAAAAGATGAAATAGGCACACCCATAATACTTACTTCCCCATTTGTAAGAGGGTATTTTAGAAAACTGTTAGACCAATTTTACCCTAAGTCTGTTGTCTTATCATTTAATGAAATTGATAATTCAGTTCAAATACAAGCCTTGGGTAATGTAGCAATATAAATGAAAGAGTGATATATATGATATTAACCGAAAAAAAGCCAGCGAATATCGAACAATACCACACGCAGGTATGGGAGCAGTATCATGCCACCAAAGATATTAATATAAGAAATAAAATAATTGAAGAATACAGCTACTTAGTTAAGATTATCGCTTTAAAAATGAGGGGAATATATCAGCAGTACGGCGATGTTGAAGATATTGTTAACGAAGGAATAATCGCTCTTATGGATGCAATTGAGAAATTTGACATAAGTAAAAATACTAAGTTTGAAACCTATGCCTCCATACGGATTAAAGGTTCAATTATTGACTATGTGAGGAAACAGGATTGGGTTCCCAGAAAAGTTAAGAGTGACTATAAATTAATAAAGGAAGCAGAAGATATATTGAACAATAAATTAGGAAGACCTCCTAGAGACGATGAAATTGCCGGATATCTAAAAATGGACATGAATGAATACAACAAGATTATCAGCAATGCATCCGGTTCAACCATGCTGTCCTTTGAAGAATTAATTGAAGAAGCTAATTTCAGTGAATTCGGTATTAGAGGACACCATCAGCAGCCCGAGAATGAAATCGAGTTAAAGGAATTGCGTAAAATATTGGTTGAAAGTGTAAGCAAACTCAATGAAAAGGAAAAACTTATAATTTCGTTATATTATAAGGAAGAATTAAAACTTAAAGAAATTGCACAGATACTGGAAATAAGTAATTCCAGGGTATCACAAATACATACGGCAGCGTTGCAAAAATTAGAGAAGAGCGTTCAAAGTTATTTGAACAGCGATAAACATATGAGGTGATAATATGTCAAGAGGATTTTATACCTTAGCATCAGGCATGCTAACCCAACAAAGGAAAATAGATGCATCAAGTAACAATATAGCAAACTTAAATACGGCAGGTTATAAAAAGGAACAGATTTTAACTTCAAATTTTGGCTCTATGCTTATTAACAAATACAAGCAAAAGGGAATCATAGAAGAAGCCACACCTATAAACAATGTTTCTATGATAAGAACCGTGACGGAAAATAATACAATACATTCACAAGGGTCTTTAGAGGAAACAGGAAATATTACTGATTTTGCCATTATAGGACCAGGGTTTTTTGCAGTTGAAAATAACGGGCAGGTTTTGTATACACGCAACGGAAGTTTTAATATTGATGAAGAAGGATATTTGATTCTTAGAGGTGGAGGAAGAGTACAAGGAGAATTTGGAGAAATATATGTGGGTGGAGATAAATTTGACTTTGCGGAGGATGGGACAATAATAGCAGATGGTGAGGTTATAGACAATATTGCTGTTTACGACTTCCCTGATTACAATACTTTAAATAAGTATGGGGAAGGATTGTTTATTGCGGATACAGAGCCGGACTTGGTGGAATATCCCTACATAAGAAACAGAACAATTGAAAGATCCAATGTTGAAGCAACTGAAGAATTAACAAATATTATAGCATCTCAAAGGGCACTTCAGACAGCAGCTCAAGCATTAAAAATATACGATATGGTAAATGATAAGGCAGTTAATGAAATAGGAAAAATATAAGAGGAGGCAACTATGATTAAAGCATTTTATACAGCTACAAACGGAGCAATAAGCAATAAAAATTATTTAGATGTTATATCAAACAATATGGCAAATGTACAAACAGCAGGATTCAAAAAATCAAAGCCTGAATTTTCTGATTTAATCTATACAAATATAAGAGGAAGAGAAGGTGACAACACGGAATTAAAATCAGGAAGCGGCTCTAAAATCAACAAATCAGATATAATTTTTAATCAGGGGACTGTATATCATACAGGAGTTGAAACTGACTATGCAATATTAGGGGAAGGTTTCTTTGGTATTCAATTTGAAGAGGAAAACTTGTTTACCAGGAGCGGAAACTTTGAAATAACAAATATAGACGGGGAAAGATACCTTACCTATCAAGGAGGCTATGTATTAAATAATCAGGAAGAACCTATATTAATAGAAAATAATGACGATATAGATAATGCAGAGATAGGAGTGTTTGTATTTAATAATAACAGTGATTTGGAGCAAACAGGAAACAACCTATTCAGAGTATCTAATGAAGATGCAGAGTATAATTTGGCAGAAGTAAAGGTGCAAAGGCGGTATTTGGAAGCTTCCAACGTTGAAGTATCTGAAGAAATGGTAAAGCTTATTCAAGTTCAAAGAGCATTTCAGTTAAATTCAACGGTAATACAAACTGCTGATGAAATTGAACAAACCATTAATTCCTTGAGAGGATAATTGTTTATAAATATTAAAATAAGGAAGGTTGCCATGGAATATCTAAATGAAAACACTTTAAACGAAGACAATCTTAATATAACGGATAAACTTGAGGAATTAGACGAAGAACCCTTATATATAATCAATCATCATGTTTCTCCAAACAAGCTCAAGGCATATATAAGGATTGAGCTCCTTGAAAAAGATGCAGAAGTTTCCTGTGATGATATCTTTGAATATTTAGAAGAGCAAGAAATTGTATATGGAATTATGGAAAATGACATAAGAGAATACTGCCAGGATAAGGAGTATTCAAAGGAGCTGATTGCAGCCATCGGGAAAGAGCCTGAAAACGGGAAAGATGGTGAGCTGATTTATAAATTTGATACTTCAAAAGAAAAAAGGTTTGATGAAAATGATGACGGAACTATTGATTTCAGGAACTTAAATATTATTACAAATGTAAATAAGGATGAAGTTTTATGCTACAAAACTCCTCCTTTAGAAGGGGAAGACGGAATAGATGTATACGGAGAGCCTATCAGTTATATAAGGGGAAAAGAAGCAACATTTAATAACGGGAAAAATACCTATATTTCAGAAGATGGACAAAAGCTTTTAGCAAGCACTGACGGATGTGTAGAATTAAAAAATCAAAAAGTAGTTGTTGAAGACGTATATATAGTTAAAAATGTTGATATTTCAACAGGCAATATTGATTTTATAGGAAATGTAATTATAAATGGAGATGTTAAAGAAGGGTTTTCAGTTACTGCAGCAGGTGATATTAGAATAAGAGGCATGGTTGAAGGAGCATATATAAAAGCCTCAGGGGATGTAGTTATCGGCAAGGGTATGAACGGGATGAGCAGGGGCAGTATTTATGCAAAAGGAAATATAACAAGCAAGTATATTGAAAATGCTACCATTGAATCAGAAAAGAGCATATATGCGGAAGCTCTGATAAACAGCCAGGCAAAGGCAGGAGATTCTGTTATTATAAAAGGTTCAACTTCTACAATTATTGGAGGAACAACAAGCGCAAAAAATATCATTCACGCTAAGAATATCGGAAGCAAAACAAATCCTGAAACAAATTTAATAATTGATTTAACAGATTATATCGAAGAACAAAAATCTATAGAAAGAAAGAAAAGAAGAAATCATAATTTAGAAAAAAAATTATTTGAGTTAAACAACAAACTTCGAGAGATAGACGAAAAAGCAGAACTAATAATGAATTCAGCTTTAGATGAAGATAATAAAAAGTCAGTGCATAGACAATTAATGCTAATGAAGATTAAGCTTAATAATGAAATCTCAGAAATAAAAAGACAGAAAGAAGAAGTCATACCTAGGGATAATATCGGAAACCATAAAATAATTTGCAGAGGTATTATGTATCCAAATACAAGAATATCCATAGGGTGGTTGAAATACAGAGTCAGACAAGATACAAACTATAGTAAAATTTATAACGACGGAAGCGACATAGTAGTTGTTCCGCTAAATCCTTCGGATTTAGATTGATACTTATAGAAGGAGGAACAAATTTGAAGTTAGATGATAATCATGTGGATATATTAAGGGAGATAGGAAATATCGGAGCAGGTAATGCTGCAACATCGCTTTCCAATATGCTGTCTAAAAGAATAGATATGAATGTACCGGAAGTAAGTTTATTAAATTACAACGATATTATTGAATCCATAGGAGGGGCTGAAAATATAGTAGTAGGTGTACTGGTCGGTTTCGAAGGAGATATTGACGGTGTAATAATGTTTTTATTAAAAAAGGAATTCGTTCATTTAATATTGAATACATTGGTTGGAACTGAGCTAAGTAGTTTCGAAGAAGTATCTGAGCTTGAAATGTCTGCATTATCAGAGATAAGCAATATAATGGTATCTTCCTATGTGAATTCTATATCTACCCTGACTGAAATGAGAATAGAAGTAATAGTACCAAGCATAAACATCGACATGTCCGGCGCACTGTTAGATGTTGTAACAGCAGAGTTTGCCGATGTTGCAGACAAGGTTGTTTTCATAAAAGAAAAGTATTATTGCATGAATGAAACAATATAC
>JAAYPY010000093.1 GCA_012519555.1 Tissierellia bacterium
AAAAAAAGAGCGAATATCGCTCTTTTAGTCGTTTTTCTTATAGTCCGGCAAATGCATTGTAGAAGAAAGCCATGATGATAGTTACGGAACCAAGACCAGCAGTAGCAAGTCCGGTAAAGAGTATTCCGGTTAAGCAGTCTCTTCTTGCCTTGTCGTTGCCTGAAGTAGCACCAAGCTTGGTGAGTAAGAAGATGAATGCAGCCAGCATAGTTAAAGTTGCTATACCGCTAAATCCGGTAATAATATTCTTATATCTTCCGAACAGAGTGTTCCAAGAGCTTCTGGAAGTTCCTTGGAAGTCTACATCTCCGCCTTCAAGAATTATATTACCATCGCCATCCATTTCTACATTAACTCCGCCTGCTCCGTCATTGGCTAAAGCGTATTCTGGAAGGAAGAAATCTCCCAGCATTCCGCCGTCGTCTTGCCCGTCTAACAAAACAGGAATGAAAGCAACGCATAACACTAAAAGAAAAACCATATAATTTCTGCTTAAACTAAATTCTTTCATCTCTTTATACCTCCATTATTATTATCTATAATATAATACGCATTTTAATTATTAAATATTCCAAAATATAAAAATATTTTTTGAATAATAAGCGTATAATATAGTAAGTAATAAAATTATTTTGACAGAAAAATTTTTTGTGTTATCCTATAGGCAGAAGCAGCAATAATATTACTTAACACATTATCGGAAAAGAAGGTGAAGACGTGAATAAATATAATATTTCAGGCAAAACATTAGCTCAAGACCTCCTTATAGGCACTTTGATGTTCGTGACTGCGAACCTCCTTGCTTATCTTGCGAAAATATTTTTATTTTAATTTTTTTTGATTTTCAGAATATTATTTTACCATTTTGCGTATCATATAAGCAAATCATTGAGGAATATTTTTGAAATATATAAACCATAGGAGGAAACACGTTGAGTAAAATTAAATTGCTTTATGAAAACAACAAGGAAAAGGTCAAGACTGTCTCTAAAATTAATCCAGTAATTGCAGAAATCTTATATAACAGAGGATTTCGTACTGAAAAAGACATGCAGGACTTTATAGAAAAGAAAGAAAAGAATTACGGGGAATTAAAGGGGATAAAAGAAGCTGCAAGAATTATCGGCGACTCTGTGAACCACGAAACCATAGTATTGTATTCCGATACAGATGTTGACGGATGCATGAGTGGTATAGTGGGAATGAAGCTATTAAAAGAGGTAACCGATAAAGTATATTTCTACACCAATGATAAGTACCGTGATGGATACGGCTTATGTAAAACAGGTGTGGACAATATTTTAAAACTTTACCCTGAAACCAAGCTCATTATAACAGCTGATAACGGCGTAGCCGCAATGGAAATTGATTACGCTAAAGAAAAGGGACTAAAGGTGGTTGTAACAGATCACCATGAGCCTCCGGAAATCCTTCCGCCCGCAGATGTAATTGTTGATGCCAAACAGAAAGACTGCCCCTATAAATTTAAGGAACTTTGTGGAGCAGGAGTTTTGTACAAGGTATTAAAAGAAACCTACAAATATCTCGGAATTAACGAAGACAAGGCCGATATGGTCCTTGATCTGGTAGCAGTTGCAACAGTAGGAGATGTCGTTCCTTTAATTGAAGAAAATCGAATTATAGTGGATAAGGGGCTTAAAATGATAAACACCAACAAATCCCCCGTGTTTACAGCTATAAAGGAAGTTTTGGGAATTAAAGAGATTGATGCCAACAATATAATTGCCTACCACATCGCTCCTATGATTAACGCCCTGTCAAGAATGACAGGAAGCATTAACAAAGGGATTGAGCTTTTTTTAACGGATGACAAAGAAAAAATAAGAGAAATTCTGGCTTTCATGAAAGAGAAAAACGAAGAAAGAAAAGAACTTACGGAAATTGTTCTTGAACAGTGTAAAGCTTCCCTTCCATCTCCCTTAACTGATAGGGTTATAGTAGTTGGAGGAGAAAACTTCCATGAGGGAGTTGTGGGTATAGCAGCAGGCAAATTAAAGGAAGAATTCAACAGGCCAGCCATTGTTCTGACAACTATTGATGAAGAGAAAAAAATATTAAGAGGTTCCGCCCGTTCTATTGAAAAGTTCCCCTTAAAGGAAAACTTCGATAAAATACAGAGGGAAACCGGGATATTTGAAACCTACGGCGGACACAAAAAAGCAGCCGGGCTTTCAATTAAGAGAGAGAATTTGGGCAAGTTAAGAGAACTTCTTAATAAAGAGGCTGAAAGAATCCTAAACAGTGAGGATATTGAAAAGAAAGTTGTTATAGATGCTTCAATAACAACTAAGGATTTAAGTGTAGAGCTGGTTGAAGATATTGAAAATCTCGGACCATTCGGGGAAGGATTCCCTGAGCCGGTAATAGGAATTAACTTCTCTTACACAGATATCTACAAAATGGGCGATAAAAAGCAGCATTTAAAATTTTTAGATAAATTTACAAATACATCTGTAATCATGTGGAACGGTTCTAAAGCTTTAGATAATTTAAAAACCTTTAAGAGAAAGGCTGTAGGGACTTTATCAATCAATAGCTTTAGAGATAAAAAATCTGCCCAGTTAATAGTAAATGACGGATTATTATTTTAACAAAAAAGGGAGCGAATGCTCCTTTTTATTATGCTCTTAACTTGTCCTTGTCGGTTAGCTATTTTTAATAAAATTTTTTTAAAAAAATAATGTATTGGAATATTTTTATTAAAAAGTGCATACGATAATTAATAAATTTAAGAGGTGTTTAAAAATTTATAAAACATAAAAAAATAGGAGAAATCATGAATATGATTAACATTATTAGTTGGGAGCAAAATGACAACTACCAATACGGAAAAGCTTACGACGGTGGTTGTTATGACCAACCGTTTATCACCTTTGAATTCAAAGGGAAACGAGGAACCTTTGATGATTCCTCTTGCGGATCTTTTGGAAGAAGGTACTACATAAACTATGATAATAAATATCATAGTTTTGACAGCATCGGCAATGAATATGATCCAATTACTTATTCATCGTTTGACGCAGACGATTCTGAATTTATCAATGCATTTTTTGATAAATTTGGGATCCTTATCCCAATAGATTAAGTCCCTATCTGCCGAAGAAGGTAGGGATAAAAAAACCTATGGTTTCTTTTTTTAAGCAAATTTATATAAATTAGGAACTTTTAGTTAATTTTAACTTTTCTATTTCTTTTACAACAACTTCCCATAAAAACTTTATATTATAGTTATTTAAATGACCTTTTGGAAGCCCTAAATTTGAAGCATAATTATCAACTCTTTCCCATGCACAATGACTGGTCCAGATATTTACATAAATAATCATACAAGCTTTATCAAGAGGTTTAAGAGATGGAGTACCTACCGCTTCAATCATATGAAGCTGAGGGTATTTTTTCTTTACTTTTGCCTGCCACGTTGGAATGCCTCCGTAAATACAGATATTGTATTTATTTATTATATCAAGGAATTCTTCTTCGGTTACTTCCCTTTCCGCCTCTTTTTCAATAACAATTTCAGCTTTCAGCTCTTCAGCCTCTTCAGGTTCTTTATTTTTTGATTCCAATTCCCTAATTTTTTTGTTTAATTCATAAATGATTTTTTCCTGTTCCTTTGCCCTTCTTTTATATTCGGTAACATCGCTGGTCGCTTTTTCTTCTGCCTTTGAAAGCGACTGTTTTAAAGAAGCTATCTCGTCTTTTTTTTCTTTCAGCATTTTTAAAAACTTTTTATCATCACTATTTACATTGTTGGATTTGATTTTACCGTATACATCCTTGTAGTCGTTAAGGAGAAATTCTCTTTCCTTGTTTTGAGCTAAAACAACAAGGTTAAGCACTACCAGCCAGCTTAATTCATATTCATATTCCCTTATATTAACTTCATCTCTTAACAAAAGTAAGTACACAGAATCTCTGACTATTTTTCTTATGTCATTTCTTCCTAATATCCTTTTCTGTAAAAATTCAAAAATGCTTTTGTCTTTTGAAAAAGTCAGGGAATGATATACGAAGAAATTATATTCCAGATGGTCCCGGAAGCTTAATTCTTTTCCTTTGTTTAGACCATTTAATTCCTTGGGGAGATTAAATTCAGTTTTTCTAAAAGAAGGTGCCTTAAA
The DNA here is from genome assembly GCA_012519555.1 of Tissierellia bacterium. Taxonomy (GTDB): domain Bacteria; phylum Bacillota; class Clostridia; order Tissierellales; family Sedimentibacteraceae; genus Sedimentibacter. The sequence goes on from JAAYPY010000093.1 coordinate 4,143, forward strand.
TAACTTCATAAAATCCTTTGTTTTTTCCTGCATCAGCATGAATTTTATATATTCAGGCTCCATTAAATCTGCTAAGTCTTTGTTTTTAAAATTCAATTTAACAAAAACATCATACACTGCTTTTTCGTATTGTAAGAAAGTTTCATTAATTATATATTCATTTACCCATTCCGTGAAAAGATCCACAGCTTTCAGGTTTTCTATGTATGCTTCCTCCCAACAACGCACATTTTTCTTCCTCATTTCAATATCTATATCTTGCTCTGCTTTTTCATCCCTTGTAGGGAGAGAAAAATAAAGCCAGTTATAGTAATACTTTAAGTATCCGTCAAGGTTGCTTTTTGCGGAGGTTACATCATTTACCATAACATATTCTTTATCAAAAGACGACCTATAAGAAGAAAATTTATCAAGCAGTTCCCACCGCAGGTTTTCATCATGTTCCGCTTTAATTAAAAGATTTAATATCATTCCCATTTCTTTGAGATCGTAAACACCATAATGGCAGAACTCTTTAATGTCGTATCCGTGAAGGGGCGGATTGCTTTCGTCAACTAAATACTTCTTATATTTCTTTATAAAATATGAAGTTAGTGGGGGTACATACAAAACAGCTTCGCAAACTCTTGGCAATAGGCAGCGATGTTGATTTACATCGGAAATACCTTGTTCCCACATTTGTAGTGTTTCTTTTTTTATGCGTTTTTTCATAATATACATCCTTTCTTAAAATGGTCTATATTATATATTACGCATTTTATTTTTATAATATTCCACGCACAAAAAAAAGGAGCTGTCTTATTAACAGCCCCTTAATTTATTTTTTTAT
>JAAYPY010000094.1 GCA_012519555.1 Tissierellia bacterium
AGCATAACCAATATTTTTCTTCTTACCGGATCGGAAAGGGCCTTGAATGTTTCACCAAATCCCACAGTACCACCCCTATCTATTTAGAAAGTTTTCTAAATAGAATATACTATAAAAGATACAAAATGTCAATATCTATTTCGAAATTTTTCTAAATAGATATTCAGATAAAAAAATCCCCTCATGGGGACTTTGGTTTATAAAAATGTGTTTAATATTTTATGAATTTTGAGCCCATAACGCCGCAGATAAAGCATTTGTCAGGTACTGATTTTTCAATATTGCCGCAAATAGGGCATAGATAGTAGAATACTTCTTCAGTTTCATCATCCAAGCTATCCAATGCTTCTTGGTATAATTTTGCATGTACTTCTTCAGCTTTCATCGCGAAGGTAAATGCACCAACTGCTGCTTTATTTCCTTCAGCCTCTGCTACTTTGATAAATTCAGGATACATGCTTTCATATTCATATGTTTCCCCGGCTTTTGCATCTACTAGGTTGTCAGCTGTCTTTCCTACCTTGCCTGCCAATTCATATTCCTTTTTTGCATGAAGTTTTTCTGCATCAGCAGCAGCTTTGAAGAGTTTTGCCGCATTGTGCTTTCCTTCCTTTTCTGCAACTGCAGCATATATTTCGTATTTTCTTGTAGCTTGTGACTCTCCTGCGAATGCTGCCATTAAATTTTCAAGTGTTTTGTTTTCCATTATAATCCCTCCGATTTTATTCTATATTTATATTTGAAAGGCATCTAGGACAGATACCCTTAAAATAAACTATTTTTTCATTGATTTCAAAATTATTCAAATGTTCGGTATCAAATGAATCTATATTTATATCAAAGTCATAGATTTTACCGCATGCACTGCACTTAAAGTGACCATGAGTATGTGTATCAGCATCAAAGTGTGCTTCATTTTCATCGATTGTTAAAGCTTTTATGAGATTTAATTCTGATAAGTAGTTCAGCGTATTGTAGATTGTAGTTTTAGACAAAGAAGGTACTTCCTTTTTAAGAGCACTATAAATCTCCTCAACAGTAGGATGAGTTTTGCTGTTGGACAAGTATTCCAATACCTTCAACCTTTGATGAGTAAGACGTATATTGTTCCTTTTTAATTCGTCTGATAATTCTTTCAGTGTTTTCATACTCGGCCTCTCTTGTAATCATTTCCTCTTTGTAATGGTTACAAGTTATTAATACTATATAATTCCTTATATGTCAAGAGAAAAATTATAAAATAATAAAAAGGCAAAATATTCATGAAGTGAATATTTGCCTTATGAGTTGATTGCTTGCTTATTTTTCCTTTTTGTCATCCTTGTTTTTGAAGGTGTTGTTTAATTCATAACGCATATAAGGGTTTTTATCGGCTAAATCACTGCTCTTGTTATATATTGCTTCATTATCCATATCCTTATGGACATTATTAAAGTTAGTATAATCACTTTTCATTTGCTGGTATTTATCATTCATATATTCGTACTTATCTCTTAATTCCTTCTGACCTTCTTGCTTTTGCTGAAGCTGCCAGTTCCGCATTTGCTCACGAACATTTTTATTATTCGGCATAATATCATCCTTTCTTATTATTTTAGTTTTATTATTTGTATATTTTAGATATTTATTAAGAGTATAAATGTAAAATATATAATAATTTACAAAAAAAATGAGATTCTTCATCAAATCTCAGAATGACAGACTATGCATTGTAATTAGATATTTTATACTAAAATATAAGTTATGAAAGATTATTTTTATTAAATATTTTAAATTTAGAAAAATCAATCTCCATAATGAAGATACTTGCAACCATCAGTGCAGCTCCTACATAGGACTGGAATGAAAGAACATCTTTGGCAAGTGCAAATGCCACAATTCCTGCAAAAACAGTTTCCATAGAGAATATTACACCTACATGAGATGCTTCTGTATATTGCTGAGCTAGACACTGAACAATAAATGCTACTCCAGTGCAGAAAATCGATAAAAACAAAACAGGTCCCCAATATTTAGGCTGTGTAGGTAAATGAGGAGTTTCGAATATAAAGGCTAGTATTAAAGTGAATAGGCCGGTGGTTCCAAGCTGCAAAACACCTAAATGGAAGGGATTTACGTCTTCAAATGTTACTGCCTTCTCTGTAATCAATAAATGTGCCGCATAAGCCACGGCACACATAATACATAAAAGGTCTCCCAATAAATTATCATAGTTAATGGAGAAATCATCTTTTAATGTTAATAGTGCTATACCCACAAAACTCACTAAAATTACAAAGGTTTGTTTTTTGCCGGGCAGTTTCTTGTAAATTATTGACGATAATATAGGGGTGAAAATTACGGTAAGCCCGCATAAAAAACCTACATTGGACAAGGTGGTATACAGAGTGCCAAAGGTTGCTCCCAGGTAAACCAATACCAATACCACGCCCAAGAGGAGGCTGAATTTAAATGTACGTTTTGAAATATTTTTCAATTTTGGGAAGGCAAGTATAATAGCAACGGCAAATGCTATTATAAATCTGTTTGAATTTAAGGTGAAGGGTCCCATATCCTCTAAACTCAAATCGGTTAAGTAATACGAAATGCCCCATCCAAATGTTACCATCAATAAGGCTAAATCTGCCTTTAGTTTTGTCATAGAAGCTCCCCCTTTTAAATCATACTATATTCTAATACATATTTTTGAATTTAGCAATGAAATAAAAATGAGAAATAAAATTGTGCTTGGTCCTTATGGTAACATACCTTTATCAGCATCTATTGTATCCCCGCTTCTAAGCTTAGTCCTCAATGTATTGATTATTTTGTCCATCTTTTCCAATTCATTTAGAACTTCCTTTTCCTCAGAGCCGGTTTCTATAACCTTGTAAATTCCGCCATTTTTTATTACAATTCTTTTATCTGCCATAAGGGCTAAGCTTGGGTCATGGGTTGCCATAAGAACTATTTTTTCTTCGTTAACCAATAAATTTAAAGCTCTTTTCCTGTCTATTCCAGCATTTTCAATTTCATCAATCAAGACTATGGGGGAGGTGCTTAATATTGCTGTATCAGCAATCATTAAAGCTCTTGATTGTCCGCCGCTGAGTCCTGTTACAGGTGTATCTAAATTAAACTTCTCACCGGCTAATTCGTTGGCTGCTTCGACTATTTTTGAAACTACTTCCTGCTCGTTTTCAATCATTCTGCTTTTTGCATGAAGCTCCAAAAATTCCTTAACGGTTAAGTCCATAATAAAGTTCATATTTTGGGACAGCTGAGCAACAAGTTTGTTGCCGGTGGAAAATCTTATGCTGTAATCAGGTTTTTCTCCATTTATTAATATAGCTCTTTCAGTTGGCGTATCCCTGTTTGCTGCCCATTCAATATCAGCCAATAGCCTGCTTTTCCCCGAGCCCGTAGGTCCCACGATTGAAACTATTTCACTTTTTTTTATTGTAAGCTCATTGAAATTTTCTTTATTACCGTATTTATCCTTTCCGGCCAATATGGTTATTGAGTCAACAGTTTCTTTTTCCAGCCCTAAAAATTCAAGCATTTGATTTATATAGGTTTCTAAATCAGATTTTATTTTAGGTATATCTAGAGCCCACTCTTCGATTTCTTCTTGGCTAAAGTGGTTTAAATATTCATTAAAGGTAGAATCTTTAAATCCTTCAACATTTAATTTGTTATTTTCAAAGAAAGATAATATAAAAGGATATTGAGCTTCCAAGTCTTTGATTTTCTTCATTTCCAATTCTTTAATGCTTATCATTTTCTTCACCTATTTTCATCTTTCTCACATTACCCATCTGGTATTCTTCACCAATTCTTGTTTCTCCCAGACAGTATGAACACAATGCCGAAGGCATTGGAAACTTAAGTTCGCTGCCCTTTACGGTTTCTACATTTAAATTTTTATCATAAATTAAGGTGCTCAGCTCAAATGCTCCCTGTCCTGTAAGCCCGTTAACAGGCATAACCACAGCCTGGGGATTTACGGAATTAACCCTTGATGCAAAAACTTCCCTTTCTGCCTGAGATACAATATCCCCTTTTGTTATAACGACAATGTCAGCTGTTCTTAGCATGGGTCCGATTTTCTTCGGCGTGTTTATACCGCTTAAGTTATCTATTACACAAACAGCTTTGATATTCTTTATATAAGGTGAACATCTGTTGCATAAACCGGCGCTTTCAGTTATCAATAAATCTAATCCTTCTTTGTTTCCCCACCTTACAACCTCTTCGATATTGCTGGCAAAAAAGTGATCAGGACACAAGGAGCCGGAAAGGCCCTTTTTAACCGGTATCCCTGCTTTTTCATACAATATATTATCATCTGTATAAAGGCAGTCAAATTTAACCACCCCTGCATTTATGCCTCTTTTTTTGATTGCTTCAATAGTCTTTAAAATTACAGATGTTTTTCCCGAAGAAGGAGGTCCGGATATTATTACTAAATTCATTTAGTCATCTCCTAAGTGTTTCATTGAATATATTCTCACATTTTTTTATTAAGTCTGAAATGTCATTTTCCTTTATAAAATCCCATCCAAGCCAAATGTATTTGTTCTCTTTTGGTATTTGATTGTCTACTTCAGGATTTACGCTTGGCATCTTGCCTTTGTGTGACAGAATTTCTCCTGCTCCCTTCGAAGCAAAGAAATCAGCTATTGGTTTAATTTTATTTTTTGTATCCTTCTTACTGAGCATGAAGATAGGGCTTATTATGGCTCCGTCTTTTGGCCATACTAATTCCATAGGGCTTCCTTCTCTCACCATCCAGGTGAAAAAATAGGGCATTATGGTAATTGCCGGTCTTTCTCTTTTCAAGTGAGACTTAACCATTTCGGAAGGATGCATATTTTTCTGGAATATTCTTGCTAATTTTCTTATGCCTTTTTCCCCGTGCAGCTTGTAAATATTCAATAATAAAGCATTGAATAAATCAAAGTCGCTTATTGGAAGGCTCACATTGTTATCAAATTCACCCGACATTAATTCTTCCCAGCTCTGTGGTATCTTCCTTCCCTTCAGTTCATCCTTGTTTACAAGAAAAACAGCAGGAACAATACCAAGCATTGAATATTGACCGCTTGGGTCTTCAAGATTATATTCTGAAAAGTCTTCGTTATATTTTCGAATTCCGGTTATATCTTCAAATAAATTTTCTGATTTGTACTTTCCTAACAAATTCTTATCAAAAAATAAGTCAAAGCCTGCAGATATGAATAAATCAGGAACCTTTTCCGAGTTTTTCAGCTCATCCTTTATCCAGTCAATTCCCATTGATGCAGCTTTTAATTCATAATTTAAATTGAAATCAAAATTTTGCTCACTAAGCCATTTTTCAAAGGTTTCCATCAAAGGAACCTTGACGGGACATGGGAGTACCCCTGTAATTCTAACACTATCCTTATATTTGTTCTGAGCTCTTTTATTCTCTTCAATTTTTTCCACTAATTGAGTTATAAACAAATCCATATTAATTCTTTTAGACTTTAAAGCATTTTCCAATGATATTGAGCTTCCAAAAATCTTTCTCAGGTTGTCATCTTTTAAATTGTCAAATCCCAAGGATATTAATAGCTCCCTAGCTTCCTTATGTTTTTCGGTTATATTGAACAATGTATCTTTAATATTTATTTCCATATTGTCTCCTTTTTCTTTATCATAGACATGTCGGATTACATAAAAACCATTATGTTTACTATTCTATTCTAAAGTTTATTTTAGCATAGTTCTTATGAAAAGTTCGTAACATATGTTACAAGTTAGAACATCTTCACCCATTTAAACAGCTCCATGGGTATGTCTATGTCCGATATTTGAGTAATTGTTCTGAAACCTGCGTTGCCGTTTACCTCGCATACAGTGAAGGAATCCTCAGTAAAAAGTAAATCAATCCCGCAAAAGTCAAGCCCTATGGCTTTAGCAGCACTTAGAGAAATTTCCTTAATAGAATCGTTTAGTTTATATTTTTCAACTCTGCCTCCCAGTGAATAATTAGATTTAAAGCTCTTATCAGAAATTCTTTTAACGCATCCAAGCACTTTATTCCCTAATACGTAAACACGAATATCCTTTCCATAACTGTAATCAATAAACTCCTGGCAAAAATATTCATCCTTTATTTCATCGTAAGCACTATTGTAATCTTCCTCACTTTCAATTAGATATACTCCTATGCCTTGTGAACCTTTCATTTTTTTCATAACAAATTTCTTATTGTCAAAATATTTACATACCATTTCATAGTTTTTGTTTTTAGTAAACAAAAATTTAGGTGTGTTTATCTTGTTTTTAACCAAAAGCTGAGAAGTTACAGACTTATTTTGCGAATTCATCATAGACTGAGTGGAATTAATAACCCTTATGCCTAAGTTTTCAAGCTGCATGCTTATAGCATAATTATAATCTCTGATTATTACAAAATCAGGATGTCTTAGCTTTCTTCCGTCATTTATAAATTCTACATTATTATTGTTGTTTAATATTATTAAATTTTCGCTGATTACTATTTCGAGATTAATGTCAAACTTCTTTGCACTTTCTTTCATCCAATCAAATGCATTGTTTCCAAATTTATTATTTATTGTTTTTTTAGGATAAATCATCCAACCGTACATATTTACCTCTAAATTAGCATTTTTTTGTATTACCTTTAGCTTCCAGGTATCTCGCAGTCTCGTGCACAATTTTGTTC
>JAAYPY010000095.1 GCA_012519555.1 Tissierellia bacterium
AAAAACACAGTCGAAGCATTAGCTGACGGACTTAATGCAGCCAAAGCAATTGAGAGATATTTAAAAACCGGTAATATGAATGAGGAAGAACTTAGCAGTGAAACAAAAATTAAAGTTGCTAGGGATTCGATTGTACCTACAGAGGCTGTTATTGCAATGAATGGGCTCTACACGGAGGATGAGGCTGTTGAAGAATCCAAAAGATGCTTATTATGCTCCTGTGATGCATGTATCCAAAATTGCGATTTGATGAAATACTATCAAAAATTTCCAAAAAGAATCGGCGAAGAAGTGCATATTACAATTAACCCGGGTACCTTAGACGGTAATGGAACAGTTGCAACAAGACTTATTTCAACCTGTAATCAATGCGGTCTTTGCAAAGAGGTTTGTCCGGTTGATATAGATACAGGGGAGTTTCTTCTGCAAAGCCATTACACTATGCGTAAGAAGGGCGCCATGCCGTGGGCTTTTCATGAATTCTGGCTCAAGGATATGGAATTTACAAATGGGGAGAAAGCACACATATGTAAGCTGCCGGAAGGATACAATAAAAGCGAGTATGCTTATTTTCCGGGCTGCCAGCTTGGGGCATCAGACCCTGACTACGTGATTGAAAGCTACAGGTATTTATTAAAGCATAATCCGGACACAGCTATGCTTCTAAGATGCTGCGGTGCTCCTGCAGACTGGGCCGGAGACGAAGGTATACATGAGAAAGCAATTCAAGGCATAAAAGAAAACTGGAGTGAAATCGGAAAACCAACAATAATATTTTCCTGTACAACCTGTAGACAGATGTTTGACAAGTATTTGCCGGAAATAGAAGGAGTTTTTATATATGAATTAATGGCGGAATGGGGCATTGATATTGAACATAATGTTAAAGATGAAGTTATATCAGTTTTTGATCCATGCACCAGCCGACATGAGCCAAAGCTTCAACTAGCGGTACGAACTCTTGCAAAAGAGGCAAAATATAATCTTAAACCCTTGCCCCATGAAGGGAAACATGCAAGATGCTGCAGCTGGGGAGGTCAGGTTTCCATAGCAAATCCTTTATACTCAAAAGAAGTAGTCAAGGCAAGGATTTCAGAAGGAGATAAACCTTATTTAGCCTATTGTGCAAATTGCAGAGATATTTTCGCCCAGGCAGGAAAACCGGCATATCATATTTTTGATATATTATTTAATCTAAATGATAGCAGTCGTCCGTCACCTACTTTTACACAACGAAGGAAAAATAGAATTTTATTGAAAAACAGAATATTAAAAAAATTTTGGAATTATGAGGCTGATATGGTATCGGAGGAAATTAAAATAAAACTGTATATATCATCAGAGCTGAAACATAAAATTAACAATGAAAATATACTTGAGGAAGATTTAGAAGCTATTATTGAGCATTGTGAAAATACGGGAAGAAAGCTCCTTGACCCAAAGACCAAGCATTTTATCGGGCATATGAAGGTAGACAATATGACATTTTGGGTTGAATATGCTCCCATGGATGGCGGGTTTGAGATTTTTAACGCATATGGTCACCGTATGAGTATTGTGGAGGAATAAGATGGAGGACAAAGGATTAATCTGCTGCAAATGCAATAAAAAATTAGAGCCCAAAACCACACATTTTACTTACCTTGGGCATAGTTTTTCTACTGAAATATTGAAATGTCCGGTGTGCGGTGAAGTATTTATTGATGAGGAATTGGTAAAGGGCAGAATTGCATTGGTTGAAACGGAATTAGAGGATAAATGAAACAATTATTGTATGGACAAAGACATGAAAGTTCGCTATAATAAAATGAGATAGCTATTAATTTAACATGCATAATAATATATTATTAGGAGGGTTTTATTAAATGAGTAAACCAGTATTGTCAGCACACTTTGAATCAAGGGTACCTTCAGATGTAAGACTTTCACAAATGAAGTATGCGGAACGTGAAGTTAAACCTGAAGCAGTAATTAATGTTGCAATAGGTAATGTATCACTGCCTACAAATCCTGCCATGCAGAAAAGATTATTTAATTTAGATGCACCTGAAAGCCCATTTAATAAAGGCGTAATCAGATATACGGCTACAGGCGGATTAGAAGAAACTCAGCAAGCATTCAAGAATATCTTAAAATGTGAAGGGTTTGATACCAGCAAATTGAGTGTTATAGTAACAGACGGCGGCTCAACCGGAATGGAACTATTAGTAATCGGTGTTTGCGGGCCTGCAGGAACTGATGAAAAACCTTTGATGATGATTGACCCTGCATATACTAACTATATTTCTTTTGCTGAAAGATTAGGTCGTAAAACTATTACAGTAAAACGTCATTTGAATGAAGATGGTAAATTCAGCCTTCCGGAAATTGACAAAATCGAAGAAACAATAAAAGCTAACAATCCGGGAGCACTGCTTGTTATACCTTATGACAACCCAACAGGTCAGCTTTACGATAAAGAAACATTAAAACAACTTGCAGAGCTTTGCGTTAAGTATAATATGTGGATGGTAAGCGATGAAGCTTATCGCGAATTATTCTATGTTGAAGGAAGCGAATTGGTAAGCATTTGGGGACTTACGGATAAGGATGTACCGGGTATTGAAGGAAGAAGAATAAGCATTGAAACAGCATCAAAGGTATGGAATGCATGCGGACTAAGAATAGGTGCCGTTATTACAGACAGTCCAGAATTTGCTAATCGTTGTGCAGCTGAATATACTGCAAACCTATGTGCAAATGCAATCGGACAGTATATATTCGGAGCTTTAGCCCATGAAACAAAGGAACAAATATCCGAATGGTGCAAGGACCTTCGTACTTACTACGGTGATCTGATTAAAAAGGTAACAGCTGAGTTAAAGGCTTTAGAGCCGGGTTTAATTGTTTCAAGTCCCGATGCTTCAATCTATACGGTAGTGGATGTGAGGAATGTTGTAAAACCGGGATTTGATGCAATAGAATTCTGTCTCTTCTGCGCAGGAAAAGGTGCTGTAGATATAGACGGCGTTCAAACAACCTTATTGATTGCACCTATGAAGGGATTCTACGATATAGCAAAGGGTGAAACTAATCCTGGAAGTACACAATTCCGTATCGCCTATGTTGAAACTCCCGAAAATATGATGAAAGTGCCAAAACTATTTGTAGAGCTTGTAAAACAATACGAAGCAAGCAGATAATAGCTTAGAAAGAGACAGTTTTGGGGACGGTTCTTTTCGTTAAGAACCGTCCCTTATTGTATTACAAGAACGAAAGAACCGTCGCCAAAAACACAAAAAAATATTCTGTTGATTTATGGAGGTTTCTATTATATAATTTGCAAAATACGGTTGAGGAGAAGGAGAACAATATGAAATTTATCGAAAATAATTCAACAGACCCGCATTATAATTTAGCATTTGAAGAGTATGTTTTTAGAAATTTACATATTAATGAAGATTTTGTTTTATTGTGGAGAAACGGTCCATCAATTATTGTTGGTAAAAATCAAAATACTATAGAAGAAATAAATATGGAATATGTCAAGAAAAACAATATTAATGTTGTCAGAAGAGTTACCGGCGGCGGAGCTGTCTATCATGATTTGGGAAATTTAAACTTTTCTTTTATTACCAATGCACAAAGCAATTTGATAGACTTTAAAACATACAACATTCCCATAGTTAAGGCATTGGAAAAACTGGGAGTCAACTGTGAATTATCGGGAAGAAATGATATTGTTATCGATGGAAAGAAATTTTCAGGCATTGCTCAAAGCATTGTAAAAGGAAGAGTACTAAATCATGGAACCTTACTTTTTGATACTAAATTAGATGTATTGTCAAAGGCATTAAATGTAAAACGAGACAAAATTGAATCTAAGGGAGTAAAGTCCGTATCAAGCAGGGTGACAAACATTAAACCCTATGTTAAGGATGATATTGATGTGCTGCAATTTAAACAGATTCTTTTAAAGAATATCTTTGAATATTTCAATCAGCCTGTTGAAATATACGAATTATCAGATGAAGACAGAAATAACATCCAAAGAATGGTTGACCAAAGATATGGAACATGGGAATGGAACTTTGGAAGATCTCCTGAATTTAATTATAAAGGTTATAAGAGATTTGAAGGCGGAGGGGTAGAAGTAAGACTTCATGTAAACAAGGGTATTATTGAAAATTGTAAAATTTATGGTGATTTCTTCGGCAAGAGAGATATTAAGGAATTAGAAGACAAGCTTTTAGGTGTTAAGTATGACATGAATGATATAAGTATAGTTATGGAAGATGTACCGATTGATGAATATCTTGGGAGGATTAGAAAAGAAGAATTCATGCAATGCCTATTTGGCTAGGGGGATAATTATCCCCCTACATTTAAGTTTATCCGTTTATTACTACTACCGGATATGGTGCCGATTAACCTCCCTTATTTATTCATGAACTACCAAGACCGGACATCTTGCATCAGATATGACACGCACTGTTTGAGAGCCTACAAAAAAGCGTTTAATTTTTGAATATCCCCTTTGTCCGATAACTATTAAATCGTAATTTCCTGCTTCTGCTTCTTTAAGAATTTCCTCATAAGCTACTCCGGTAACAATTTTTTTCTTTAGAGAAATACCTGAACTGTCGAATTTTTCCATTATAGAATCCAGGAATTTTTTTTCATTTTCTTTCAATTTATTTTTCAATTTTTTCATGTCAGGATCTATTACAACGCCGAACTTATTGTACATGTCAATATCATTTTCAATAAAAACATGGAAAACCACTACCTGGCTGTCATACTTTTTTGCAAGGTCAAAAGCTTGAGATAGAGCCTTCTGAGAAGCAGCTGAACCATCAACGGGTACTAATATTTTTTTCATATTCCCTCCTTTAAATTAATGTATATTCTATGTAATATACTTATACCTAAATTTATTTATCATAAACAGATTTATTCATAAACAATAATCAGATTCTTGAGACAAATGATTGACTGTGATATAATTAATAAGAAGAGGGACACACCGAACAAAAGGAAAAGTCTCGGATAGGAGAAATATGGATATACTTAATTCATTAAATGACAAACAAAGAGAAGCAGCTTCTCATGGCGAAGGACCAATTTTGGTTATAGCAGGGGCAGGTACCGGGAAGACTAGGGTACTTACCCACCGTACGGCATATTTGATTGAGTCGGGAAAAGCAATGCCTTGGGAAGTTCTTGCAATAACATTTACAAATAAAGCAGCGGACGAAATGAAGGAAAGAATAGGTCGTCTTATCGACTATTCCATAGATAGAATGTGGATTGGCACTTTTCACTCTATCTGTGTTCGAATATTAAGAAGATATATTGAAAGAATAGGTTATGATAATAACTTTACCATTTATGATGCAGATGACCAGAAGATAATAATAAGAGATTGTATAAAGGAATTGGAACTGAACCCCAAGACATACAATTTTAACAGTATTAAAGCACTCATAAGCTATGAAAAGAACAGACGAAATACTCCCGACAATTATATTAAAGATAATTATTCGGATTTTATAAAAAGAAATAAAGGGGAAGTATATGCTCTGTATGAAAAAAAGCTTAAAACAGCCAATGCATTGGATTTTGATGATTTAATCGTAAAAACCCTTGAGCTTCTTGAAGAAAATGAGGATGTTTTGGAGCTGTACAGGGACAGGTTTAAGTATATACTTGTGGATGAATACCAAGATACCAATAATGTTCAGTACAATCTCATAAAACTGTTAGGCAAAAAGAAAAACGGTGACAATAATGTATTTGTAGTAGGAGATGAAGACCAGTCCATTTACGGCTGGAGGGGTGCTGACATTTCCAATATTCTTAATTTTGAAAAAGACTTCAAGGGAGCAAAAATTGTAAAGCTTGAAAAGAATTACCGTTCTACCAATGTGATTTTAAATGCCGCGAACGGAGTTATTAAAAACAATTGCCAAAGAAAGGGTAAAAAATTATATACGGAGCATAAAGAGGGCAGTTTAATACGAATACTTGAAACAGATAATGAAAGGGATGAGGCTTTTACCGCAGCAGCCTTAATTGGCAAAGTGCATAGAGAAAGAAATATCGATTATTCTGAAATAGCTATTCTATACAGAACAAATGCACAGTCAAGAGCCTTAGAAGAAGGGTTAATAAGAGAAGGGATACCCTATAAAATTGTAGGCGGAGTAAAGTTTTACGATAGAAAAGAAATAAAGGATATTATGGCCTATTTAAGGCTTATCTTAAATCAAAAGGACGATGTAAGTTTTGACAGAATAATAAATGTACCAAGAAGAAAATTAGGACCAAAAGCAAGAGACATCATTTCAAGTTATGCTGAAACAAAAGGAGTTTCGAAGTTCGAAGCTTGTTTTGAGCTTGAGCAATTGGAATTAACGCCTTCAGCATTAAAAAATATTGAATGCTTCGTGTCAGTCATTGAAATGCTGATGATTAAAAAGGATGTAATGCCCTTAAGCGAATTTATAATGAGCGTAATGGAAGATACAGGACTAAAAGACATGTTTCTTCAAGATGATACGGTAGAAGGAAGAAGCCGTGTGGAGAATATAGATGAGTTTTTGTCTGCAGCAAAGGACTTTGAAGAAAGATATACAGAAAACTCACTAAGTGATTTTTTAGCTCATATTTCGTTGTTAGCTGATATTGACAAGACTGATTCCGCAGGAGATCTAATAACCCTGATGACAGTACACAGCGCCAAGGGTCTTGAATTTGACACGGTATTTATAACCGGTCTTGAAGACGGTATGTTTCCAAGCATTCATAATGATGAAGACAATCTTGAAGAAGAGAGAAGACTCTTCTATGTTGCAATAACAAGGGCCAAAAGAATGCTTTATATTACACATGCAAGGGACAGAATTCGTTTCGGAAGCCATGAAATGAGGATGAAGTCAAGATTTTTGGATGAAATCCCGGAAGAATGCATCGAGGAATCTGACCCTCTTTCTTTCGGCTATAAAAAATTAGAGCAACTGGAATCTCATATGGGAACAAGGAAAACCAACTATTTTGTGAATAAAACACAAATAGGAGATAAAGAAAAACCAAAGCTCAAATCAAATGAATTTAAACTTGGAGACAAAATAAGTCACAAAATGTGGGGAATAGGTACAGTTGTGCAGCTAAAAGATGATATAATAGTAATAGCTTTTGAAAACAAGGGTATAAAGAATCTTAACTTAGAATATGCTCCAATCGAAAAAATATAAAGGTATGGTATGGTATGGAAGATAAACTTCTTTTAATGAAAGAAAAAATAAAGCTCTTAAATGAAGCAAACAAGGCATATTATCAAGAAGACAGAGAAATAATGTCAAATTATGAATACGATAAGCTTTATGATGAGCTCAAAAAAATGGAAGAAGAAACGGGAATTGTATTGTCCAACAGCCCCACCCTTAAGGTAGGATATGAATTGTTGTCGAGTTTGCCCAAGGAAAGACATGAGAAGGCAATGCTCTCACTGGATAAAACAAAGGAAGTATCTGTCCTTAAGGATTGGCTGGGAGAGAAGACAGGAATGCTTTCCTGGAAGTTAGATGGTCTTACAATCGTCATGACCTATGAAGGAGGAAAGTTGATAAAGGCCGTGACCAGAGGCAACGGAGAAATCGGAGAAGTAATCACCAACAACGCCAAGGTTTTTGCCAATATTCCCGTCAGTATAGCCTATAAGGGAAGTTTGGTATTAAGAGGTGAAGCCGTAATAAGCTATTCTGATTTCAATAAGCTCAATGAGAGATTGCCTGAAACTGAAGGTAAATACAAGAATCCCAGGAATCTTTGCAGCGGCTCGGTAAGGCAGCTTAACAATAAAATTACCGCAGAAAGAAAGGTGAGATTTTATGCATTTACCCTTGTAAAGGCAGATGTTGATTTCAACAACTCAAGGATTGAGCAGCTGAACTGGCTGAAGAACCAAGGATTCAATATTGTTGAATTTAAAAAGGTAACTCAAGATAATATCGAAGAAACAGTAAAGTGGTTTGAGGAGCAAATTAAGGATAAGGACCTGCCATCAGACGGACTTGTTTTAACATATGATGATATAAAATACGGGGAATCATTGGGGAGGACTGCAAAGTTTCCCAGAGATTCTATAGCCTTTAAATGGAGAGACGATATAAAAGAAACTACCCTTTTGGAAATTGAATGGAGTGCCTCCAGGACAGGATTGATAAATCCGATAGCTATTTTTGAACCTGTGGAGCTTGAAGGAACAAGCGTAAGCCGTGCCAGTGTTCATAATTTAAGTATCATGGAAAACCTGGAGCTGGGAATCGGTGATTCAATCAACGTATATAAGGCAAATATGATAATTCCTCAAATTTCAGACAATTTAACAAGAAGCAATAATATTGAGATTCCTAAACATTGTCCGGTATGCGGTGGTGAAACTCTTATTAAAAACGATAATGATATAAAAACATTGTATTGTATCAATGATGAATGTTTAGCAAAACAAATAAAGTCATTTACTCATTTTGTAAGCAGAGATGCATTAAATGTAGAAGGACTTTCGGAAGCTACTATGGAAAAATTAATCGCAAAAGGATTAATTAAAGAATTAGCAGATATTTTCCACATCGAAAAATATAAGGATATAATCACCAAGATGGAAGGGTTTGGAGAGAAATCCTTCAACAATTTGGTAAATTCAGTGAACAAGGCAAGAAAAACCACTGCGGCAAGGCTCTTGTACAGCTTTGGAATTACAAATATAGGCTTGTCAAATGCAAAATTAATAAGCAGGAAGTTTGGAGACGACTGGGAGAAAATCCAGGATGCAAAATATGAAGAGTTAATTCAAATAAGCGGTATCGGCCATGTAATGGCCAATAATTACGTGAAGTTTTTCAGCAATGAAAAAAATAAAACCATCGTGGAAGATGTGCTTAAAGAAGTAGAAATTGAAGTCAGCTCTAAAACATCATCTGCACAGAGCCTTGAGAATTATATTTTTGTAATTACCGGGTCTGTGGAGCACTTTAAAAACAGAGATGACCTAAAGGCTGCAATAGAAGAAAGAGGCGGCAAGGTTACGTCTTCTGTCACTTCAAAAACAAACTATTTAATCAATAACGATAGTTTGTCCAATTCTTCCAAGAACAAAAAAGCTAAGGAATTAGGAATAGAAATTATAACAGAAGAGCAGTTTATTCGACTGTTGAACACAGGAAAGAAAGATTAGGAGGCTTTATGGCATTAAGAATATTACTGTATTTTGGAATTTTAGCGCTAGGGTGGTATATTAGCAGCAAGGGTAAAATTCATGGAAATTTGATGAAACAGATATCTTCAATACAATCAATAATATTATTTGGACTGATTTTTATAATGGGTGTGCGAATTGGAATGGATGAGCAAATACTCACGTCAATAGGTCAAATTGGAGTAATGGCAGCCGTCTTTGCATTAGTAACTGCATCCATGAGCATATTATTTGTTTATGCGGCTAGGAAAAAAATTATTTCTGACACAAATATTACAGGAGGCAAAAAATGACTAAAAAAATATTGATCGCATTAGCCCTGGGCATATTATCCGGCTTCTTCGTAATGCCTGATTCGGTATATGATAATACCGGTTTATTAATGGATATAGGACTCTGCCTCCTTTTGTTTTTTGTAGGTCTAGATTTGGGAAGCAACAAAGATATATTCAAAAACTTAAGGAATTTAGGTTTTAGGATTCTTATTGTACCTATAGGAACCATATTAGGCAGTTTGACAGGAGGTCTTATATGCAGCCTAATATTCAAAATAGATATCTTTGGAGCTCTTGCCATAGCATCAGGGATGTCCTGGTATACACTATCAGCGATTATAATAACTCCCATATCATCAGAGCTTGGCACTATTGCCTTCTTATCTAATGTATTTAGGGAAGTAATAGCCTTTGTGGCGATTCCCTTTATCGCAAAGAATATAGGCTACTTGGAAACTATTGCAGCCGGAGCAGCCATCAGCATGGATACAGGTCTGCCCATGATAACAAAAAACACTAATTCAGAAGTAGCGGTAATATCATTTATAAGCGGGGTGATACTGTCATTGGCTGTAACAGTATTGGTGCCGATTTTCGTGGGTTTTATGGTATAGAGGGCTTAATATTTATTAAAGAAGTATATGATATATTTAAATTTAAGGAAGGGGACAGGTTATTTATGACAAAAATATATTTTACAAGGCATGGCGAAACAGTTTGGAACAGACAACACAGGTTTCAAGGACATAAAAATTCGGATTTAACGGATAAGGGATTATTGGCAGCAGAACTATTGGCTTATCGAATTGAAGATATAGAATTAGATTATATAGTCTCAAGCCCTTTGATGAGAGCCTACAAAACTGCGGAAATAGTCAGGGGAAACAAAGATATAGAAATAATAAAACATGATGGTTTAAAAGAAATAAATTTGGGTGACTTTGAGGGGATGAGCTATATTGATATCAAAAAGGAACATGGCGAGCTGCTTGTCGAAATTGAAAAAGACCCTTTTAACAACCCTTATCCAAACGGTGAAAATCTTAAGCAATTCTATAATAGAGTTGTGAAAGCATTTAAGGAAATACTTGATAAATATAGAAACAAAACAACCTTGATAGTTGCTCACGGGGGTACTATCAAATGTATAGAAGCATATATAAGAAAATTCAAGCTGAGCAGTGACTGGATGGGAAATGTAGTTCAAAACTGCAGTCTTTCTTATATAGAAGTGGACGAAAATGATGAAATAAGAGAAATATACTATAATGATACAACACATTTTAAAGGCAGTGCTGTTAATATTTAATATTTTAGAAATTGTCGAAATTTCCCGGGAAAAGTAGAATTTTGGCTCCCATATTTTAAATGGGAGTTTTTATTTTTTTTGCATAGCAATAAACGGCAAAAAATGACTTCCGCCTAATTAAATAAGCTTATCTTAATAAAATAAGGTTAAAACTATTAAAATTTAATAATAATAAATACAAACCTTGAAAAGTTTATTAAATAATGCTAAACTGGATGATATATTTTCAACATGTATTGCATTTTTAATAACATTGGAGGAGTCATGAGAAAGTTTAAAAGAGTTTTAGTTGCTAACAGAGGAGAAATTGCAATCAGAGTATTCAGAGCTTGTGAGGAACTTGGAATAAGAAGTGTTGCAATTTATTCAGAAGAAGATAAAAATTCTCTGTTTAGAACCAAAGCAGATGAATCTTATAGAGTAGGAAAGGGAAAATCCCCGGTTGATGCTTATTTAGATATTAATGAAATAATAAGCTTGGCTAAATCCAAAGGTGTTGATGCTATTCATCCCGGATATGGTTTTTTAGCTGAAAATGTTGAATTTGCACGTAAATGTGAAGAAGAAGGTCTTGTATTCATCGGTCCCGACCATATTATGATGGATAAATTAGGAGATAAAATCAAATCAAAAATAGCAGCAAATGCAGTTGGGGTACCCACTATACCCGGTATCGAGGAAGCTGTAAAATCTGAGGATGAAGCTATAAAATTTGCTGATTACTGCGGATATCCGGTTATTCTTAAAGCTTCAGCCGGGGGAGGCGGAAGGGGAATGCGTATTGCATGGCGTGAAGAAGATTTGCTGAGAGAACTAAGAAGTGCTAAAAGTGAAGCTAAGAAAGCCTTTGGAATAGATGATATTTTTATTGAAAAATTTATAGAAAACCCAAAACATATTGAAGTTCAGGTTTTGGGAGATAATTACGGCAATATAGTTCATTTATATGAAAGGGATTGCTCCATTCAAAGAAGACATCAAAAGGTTGTTGAATTTACACCTGCAATAAGCATAACAGAGGAGCAAAGGCAGGCAATTTGCAATGATGCATTAAAGTTAGCAAAATCGGTAAATTACAGAAATGCAGGCACTCTTGAATTTTTAGTGGACAAAGATGGAAATCATTACTTTATAGAAATGAATCCTCGAATTCAAGTGGAACATACAATTACGGAAATGACAACAGGAATTGATATAGTTCAGGCTCAAATCTTGATAGCGGAAGGATACAGCCTAAATTCCGAAAAAATTAACATAAAATCGCAGGAAGATATTGTCCCTTCAGGCTATGCCATACAATGCAGAGTAACAACAGAAGATCCTGCCAACAATTTCGCACCTGATACAGGGAAAATTGATATCTATCGTACCGGCTCCGGTTTCGGTGTGAGGTTGGACGGAGGCAACGGGTTTACCGGAGCTGAAATAAGTCCCTATTATGACAGCCTTTTAGTAAAGGTTATTTCACATTCAAGGAGCTTCTCTGATGCCATTAGCAAGAATGCAAGAGCATTGAAGGAAATAAAGGTAAGAGGCGTTAAAACAAATATCGGATTTTTATTGAATGTTCTAAATCATGAAACATTTGCCAAGGGCCAGTGTCATACAGGTTTTATTGCTGAAAATCCTTCACTTTTAAATGTTAGGGGCGGAGAAGACAAAGAATTAAAAGTTCTAAACTATATTGGCAATATTGTTGTAAACGAAACAAAGGGAAACAAACCCCAATTTGATGTTCCCAGGCTGCCGGATATCAAGGGGCGGCAAATGGCTCCCGGGCTTAAACAACTGCTTGATGATAAAGGTCCAAAGGCTGTTTCGGATTATGTATTAAAGGAAAAAAGGTTGATGCTGACAGACACTACCATGAGAGATGCCCATCAATCACTTATGGCAACTCGTGTCCGAACAATTGATATGGAAAAAATTGCACCTGCCATGTCTTATTTAGCAAGTGATTTATTTTCAATTGAAATGTGGGGAGGAGCTACCTTTGATGTTGCATA
>JAAYPY010000096.1 GCA_012519555.1 Tissierellia bacterium
CGATAGGGATTCCGGGTTCTATCTCATCAATCAATTCAATACCTTGAGCATTCAATGATTTACAAATCTGCATTGAGGTATCTCCGCCGGTTGAAACAATATACTTCAAATTAACAAGCTTGTTTAATTGTTTTACAATTGCACCTAATGTTTTTACAATTTTCTGCGATTTCATAACTTCATTTGAATCTTGCTTTAAACTTTCTTCAAATTCAATTTCATCATCTTTAGAAGTTTTTAATATAATTAATTTGTTGCCTTTTGTTATGTAACAATTCACTTCATCTATTATTCTTTTGATAAGGTTATCCTGTTTACCATCGATAATTTCACTCACATTAACATCAAAAACCGGCAAATTATAGGCTTCTTTAATATTGTTTGTCTGTGATAAGGTGGATTTATTCCTTGTACCTACCACCAACAAGGTTATTCCATCTTCATTAACATAATCAATTTCTGTCATTTTGGGATTAATTATTGCCAGTTGCTGTGCAAGACCTGCTGAGCCGCAAAAAACAACTTTTTTGTTTATTTTTTTGTAAACTTCAGCAATAATCTTTAAATCACCATCATTTATTGCATCAGCTAAAAAAACATTGACTCCATCTTGCAGCCTTGATTCAATATATGATATAAGATGGTCCGTTCCTTCTCGTACAATATCAAGGGATATATTCTCTATGCTTCTGTTTAGCTCTCTTTGTATTAACTCTGTAACATTTATTATGCTTTTTCCCAATTCTCCTTCGTCATTGAGCATATAGGAATATCCATTCTTTACGACCCTTCTGTTGGCCGGGAAGCTCGGAGCTGCCAATGTTATATCCGGATTAACCGCATCTAAGACAGCTTCTATTTCAGTACCAATATTTCCTCTGAATACTGAATCCATCTTTTTATATATGTACTCATACTCAATATCATTAAATCTATCAGCAATATTTAAAACTTTAATATAACCGGATTTCATATCTAAAATCCTCGAATCGGCATTAATCGATACAACGTCATAATTTTCTATATCATTCATATTAAAATCAGAATTAATCTTGACTATAGTCTTATATCCGCTTTTTTTATATTGAACACCCGTATCGTTAGCACCAGTTAAGTCATCTGCTATCACTGCAATCATAACTTATGCCTCCATAATTGATAATAAATTCTTACTTACAAATATATAAGCAAAAATGGCGCCAACATTTATAGATTAATTAATAAATATTGAATTTTTCACATTCTTTTTAAATCACACATAATTTTTTACAATTTTATCGGTTGCGCAGTGCAACATTTTTAACCTGCAAAAAAATACAACGGTGCAATTTGCAACATTGTATTATTTTTTATTGATTCTTCTCCATAAAGTACTCCTGTCAATTTCCAATATTTCTGATGCTCTTTTATAGTTGTTGTTTTCTTTACTTAAAACGTATTTTATATATTCTTCATTAAGCTTTTTTAAACTGACCCCGTAGTCAATATTAAAGTAATGAATATTATATTTTTCAATTGCTTGATTAATATTTTCATCGTCAACTATTATATCTTCAATGTTGATTTCATCACCTTCACATAATATAACTGCCTTCTCTACTATACCTTCAAGCTCTCTTACATTGCCTTCATAGTCATAATCCATTAAGTATTCTAAAGAGCTGTCAGATATTTTTTTAATTTTTTTAGAATACAGCTTTGCAAATTTCTTTATAAAATGCTCCGTTAACAATATGATATCTTCTTTTCTTTCATTTAAAGATGGAATATTTATTTTCAAAATGCCTATTCTATAATACAAATCGCTTCTGAATTTACCCTCTTTGACCAACTCTCTTAATTTCTTATTGGAAGCGCTGATAATTCTTACGTCTATGGGAATGACCTTATCATCACCTATTCGCATAACTTCTTTCTCTTGCAAAACCCTTAAAAACCTTCCTTGCAAATCCATGGGAATTTCAGCTATCTCGTCCAAAAACACCGTCCCGCCATGAGCAAGCTCAAAGACTCCTGCTTTAACACCTTTTTTGGCTCCCGTAAAAGCTCCTTCAACATACCCGAACAATTCACTTTCAATTAAGGAGGGCTGTATGGCTGCACAGTTTAAAGCTACAAAGGGTCCATTCCTTAAATCACTGTAATTATGTATACTTTGAGCAAATAGCTCCTTTCCGACGCCGGATTGTCCTTCTATTAATATAGATGTATGATAATTGCTGAACTTTTTTGCTTTATCGATGCAAGCTTTCATTTTGGTGCTTTTATAAATGATATCATCAAAACTATATTTGGCTACAAATCCGCTTTCCAATAACTTAATTCTTATTCTTTTCTCTAAATCTTGCAATTCGGTAATATCTTGAAATGTAGCCATTGCACCTATTGTCTTATTATTAGCAGTTAAAGGCACACTGTTTAAATTTATTTTAGTTTTTCCGACTTTTATTATCTCACCAATCTTGGTTGATTTGCTAGTCAAAATATCCGATACATCATTATCAATTACATCTGTGATTCTTTTCCCTATTACATCCTCTCTTTTTAAATTGAAAATTTTCTGAGCAATAGAATTAAATACTGTTATTCTATCATCCTTATCTATGGACATAACTCCATCATGTACAGAGTCAATCAGGGTTGAAAGCCTTTCCGTCATTTCCTTTTCGAATCTTGAAGCCTCTAATATCCTTATTGCTTCCTCTATTGAAGATAAAATAGAATCTTTGGTAGAGGTTATCAGATAGCTTTTACATCCGAATTTTTCTGCAGTCCTGCATACAATATTATCCCCGACAAATATTTTTATCCCTTGAGATATACAGTCAGCTATCCTGCTTTCAACAGTTTCCTCTTCTTCAATATAAATCTCTGTTGTACTTGTCTGTGTACCTAATATGGTTTTTAGCTCATCATAACCGTAAATGACATTCTTGTAGCCCACAATAGCAATTTTAGTTTTATAATCCTTAATTTCACCATAACTGCGCAATATATCAAAAGCAGTAAGTTTTATTTCAACAACAGGAATACTAAGATTTGCCTTAAGTAAATTATAGGTCCCTCCTCTTGAGATTATAACCCTTGTTCCTAAATCCACTTCATGTTTGGCTATTTTCAGCCCGTCATTTAAGTCCCCGATTACTACATCAATATTCTCATAATTTTGTTCTTCGATTACTTCCTTTGACAAATCATATAAGTTCTTGTATGGAGCAATTATTACAATATCCTTCATATATTCCTCCCATCCGAATAAATTAATAAGTTATGCTTGTTTACAATTTACACAATTTGGAATCATACTTTTATATTGTATCATAAGAGCAAGCCTCAAATCGGCTTGCTTCATTGATTGTATTCATTATATCATAA
>JAAYPY010000012.1 GCA_012519555.1 Tissierellia bacterium
AAAATGAGCGAATATAATAACGAAAATGAAAACAGAGAATCGGTTAATTTTATTCAAAAGATAATAAACGAGGATCTGGAAAAAGGCACTTACGGGAACAGGGTACATACAAGATTTCCTCCGGAGCCTAACGGCTATCTGCATGTAGGTCATGCCAAGTCCATATGTCTGAACTATGGATTAGCCAAAAAATATAATGGAATATTTAATTTAAGATTTGATGATACAAATCCAACCAAGGAAGATGATACATTTGTAGATTCAATTATCGAGGACGTTAAGTGGCTTTGCCCTGATTGGGAAGAAAGAATTTTTTATGCATCGGATTACTTTGGGCAAATGTACGATTATGCTATTGAACTTATAAAGAAGGGATTAGCATATGTGGATGATTTATCTGCAGATGAAATACGTGAATACAGGGGTACATTAACAGAGCCGGGCAAGGAAAGCCCATACAGAAACAGATCTGTTGAAGAAAATTTAGACCTGTTTGAAAGAATGAAAAAGGGCGAATTTAAAGACGGTGAAAGAGTTTTAAGGGCCAAAATCGATATGGCAAGCCCAAATATCAATATGAGAGATCCCGTTATATTCCGCATATTACATGAAACCCACCACAACACAGGCGATGAATGGTGTATTTATCCCATGTATGATTATGCTCATCCTTTAGAGGATGCCATAGAAGGCATTACCCATTCTATTTGCACATTGGAATTTGAAGACCACAGACCATTTTATGACTGGGTATTAGACAATATTGACGATTTTAAAGATGCTCCCACAAAACAGATTGAATTTGCCAAATTATTTTTATCAAAGACCATGATGGGCAAAAGATATTTGAAACAGATGGTTGAAGAAGGATATGTGGACGGCTGGGATGATCCTCGCATGCCTACTATTGCAGGGCTGAGAAGGAGAGGATACACTCCCGAATCCATACATAATTTCTGTGAAGCCATAGGAGTTTCAAAAGCTCAAAGTGTGGTTGACATTGCCATGCTTGAATTTGCCATAAGAGATGATTTAGGACCTAAGGTGCCGAGAACAATGGCTGTCTTAGACCCTATAAAGCTCATAATAACCAATTATCCCGAAGACAAGGTTGAATATGTAGAAACAGAAATCAACCCGGATAATCCGGATATGGGTACACGTATGATTCCTTTTACACGAGAAGTATATATTGAAAGAGAAGATTTTATGGAATATCCTCCAAAGAAATATTTCAGGCTCTTTCCCGGCAATGAAGTTAGGCTCAGAAATGCATACTTTGTAAAATGTGTTGATTTTGTAAGAGACGAAGAAGGCAATATCACCGAAGTTCACTGCACCTACGATCCTGAAACAAAGAGCGGCACAGGCTTCACCGGCAGAAAGGTAAAAGGAACACTTCACTGGGTTTCAGCAAAACATTGCATAGATGCAGAAGTGAGACTTTATGACTACATGATGGAAGATGAGGATTACGACAAAACCAATTTCTTAGAAAAATTAAATCCCGATTCTAAAATTGTACTAAAGGACTGCAAGGTTGAACCTTCAATGAAGGAATTCAAACCTGGCGATAGATTCCAGTTTTTAAGACACGGATACTTTATGATTGACAAGGATACTAGAGATGACCACTTGATATTTAACAGAATAGTTCCCTTAAAAAGCAGCTATCGATGAAAGGGGACACACCTTCAAAGTCGGGGGACTCTATGTGGGATAGTCTTTGAAGGAATGTCCCCGAATAGGGGGCATTGTCATAGGAGAAATTTTGAATATTAATGAGATTATTAGGAACAGTTTAAGAGAAAATAAGTTTATATATGGTATTTTTACAACCCCAAGGGTTAAGTCTCAATACAAGAAAATAACTGTCAGGGCAATTATGATAAAGGACAGTAATTATCTGCAGTTGGAGAAGTTTACCGACACAAAAGCTTTCCACGAAAACTTAACCTATGAGGATGCTTATGATGTGTTTCTTAACATGGTCAAAGAATACCGCAATATAAACTTTTTTACTTCAGATGCGGATTATCAAATATTGGTAAGCAAAAAAGGCAGTATTAAAGTCAAAAAAAGCGACCCTACAAAAAAGCTGAAAATAGAAGCTCATAACAAGGAAAAACAATACATAATTGGTGAAAATCAACCCTGTGACTTTCTGATAATTTTAGGAGTTATGAATAAGGACGGCAAGGTATATACCAAGAAGTATGATAAATTCAAACAAATCAATAAATTCCTGGAAATTGTTGATGATTCCTTAGCAGGCAAGGATATCCGGGATGATTTTACCATTATAGATTTCGGCTGTGGAAAAGCATATCTTACATTTGCTTTGTATTATTATTTTTATTATATAAGAAAAATTAAAGTAAAAATAACAGGGCTTGATTTGAAAAAAGAAGTGATAGAATTCTGCAACAAAACAGCTGAAAAACTCAATTATGAAAATCTTAAATTCATGTATGGCGATATATGTGATTTTGAACATAAAAAAAATGTAAACATGATTGTAACGCTTCATGCATGTGATACGGCAACAGACGCAGCCCTTGTTAAGGCAATTGCCTGGGACTGTGATATAATTTTGTCTGTACCTTGTTGTCAACATGAATTTTTTAATAAAATTAAAAATGAAAATTTAAGTCCCATGCTTAAACACGGGCTTATAAAGGAGAGAATGTCCTCATTGATAACAGACTCATTGAGAAGCTTGTTTTTGGAAACCAAGGGATACAAGGTACAGTTAATGGAATTCATATCAATGGAGCACACTCCCAAAAACATACTCATTAGAGCAATCAAAGCAAATAAGAATACTAAATCGGCAGAAATTGAATACGAAGAATTCAAGAAATTTTGGAATCTCAGCGATTTGTTTATAGAAAACTACCACAAAACGATTAAGGAAGTATAAAATGGATTTTAATAATCACGGCAGAGAAAAATTTGAATACATACTTGATAATATTCCTGATGCCATAACAATAGTTGATAATTACGGCAAAGTGATATTCTTCAACTCAACTTCAGAGGAATATTTCAATCTGAAAAAAAGTGATATAATAGACAAGGAGTTGGTTGATTTTTTTCCCACTGCTATCTTGTTAAGAGTATTGGACAGTCAAACATCATTTAACAATATCTATAACAGTCCAAGGGAAAACAGTTTTGTTGTTTCCAGTGCTGTGCCCCTATATGACAGGAATGGGAAGATGATTGGGGCCTTGGCAAGGGACAGGGATATTACGGAAATTGTCAGATTAAGTGAGCTGCTGAATAAAACCCAGTCAAATCTTTTGAAGCTTGAAAAAGAATATTCAAAAATGTCTTTTGCCGGTGAAGCATACTTTTCAAAGATAATAAGCAATAATGCTGCTTTTATAGAAATAATCAATTTGTGTAAAAATATATCAAAAACACCATTAAACGTTTTGTTAAAAGGAGAAAGCGGCACAGGAAAGGAACTGTTTGCAAAGGCAATCCATTATGAAAGCGGCAGGAAGGGAAAATTCATTCCCATTAACTGCAGCGCCATACCAAAAGAATTGTTTGAAAGTGAAATTTTTGGATACGAAGCCGGTGCCTTCACCGGAGCAAAAACAGAAGGGAAAAAAGGAAAATTTGAGGAAGCTGAAGGGGGGACAATTTTCTTGGATGAAATAGCAGATTTGCCCTTGGAGCTTCAGCCAAAACTTCTAAGAATTTTGGAGGATGGCGTCGTAACTCGAATTGGCGGCAATCAGCCCAAGAAAATAGACGTAAGAATAATTTCCGCTACCAACAAGGATATAAGAGAACTCATAAATGAAGGTAAATTCAGGAAGGACCTTTATTACAGGCTTGATATATTTCAGGTAAACATACCGCCCTTAAGAGAAAGAAAAGGTGATATAGCACTTTTAGCAAACAGATTTTTGCAGGAATTTTGCATGGAGCAGGGTATAAGCATAGTGGAAATACCCGATGAGATACATAGTATTTTTTCTGAGTACAAGTGGGAAGGAAATGTAAGAGAGCTTAGAAATGTAATACAAAGATCTGCAATAATAGCATCGCAAAGTGGAGAGAATAAAATCAAAAAGGAATTTCTCCCCTCGTGTATGCAAAACATTGAAGTAGATGAAATGAACAAGCTGATAAATTTAAACGAATTAAAAGGCTATACCGGATTGGAAGAGTATATGCAGCAAATAGAAAAAAAGATTATCATAAAAACCTTGGAAGAAATGAATTACAACAAATCAGAAACAGCAAAAAAACTAAAAATTCCAAGAGCCACACTGTATTACAAAATGGATAAATACGAGATAAGACAGTAATAGGTTTTATTCGGGGACAGAAAGGAAAGGTATGGAGAAAATAAAATTAGCTGCAACATCAGCCTTCGGGCTTGAAGCAATCGTAAAAAGGGAATTGACAGACTTAGGCTATGAAAACATAGTGACAGACAATGGATGGTTGTATTTTGATGCAGATATACAAGATATATGCAAAACAAATATAAATTTGAGATGTGCCGACAGGGTAATGCTGATAATGGGACAATTTGAAGCGTTAAGTTTTGAAGAGCTATTTGACAGAACCTTTGAGCTCCCTTGGGAAAAATGGATTACAAAAGACGGAAAATTCACTGTGAAAGGAAGATCCGTCAAGTCAAAATTGTACAGCACTCCTGACTGCCAGAGGTTGGTTAAAAAGGCTGTTTCAAAAAAACTCTGCCAATATTATGATACAGATTGGATGCCGGAGACAGGGGCTGAATTTACCATATTAGTATCAATTCATAAGGATATTGCTACAATATCAATAGATACAACAGGAGCAAGGGAAGGATTGTTTAAAAGAGGATACAGAGAAAGTTCAATGGCAGCTCCTTTAAAGGAAACTATGGCTGCAGCACTGATTAAGCTAAGCTACTGGAATAAGAACAGAGTTCTCTATGACCCTATGTGCGGCTCGGGGACAATTGCAATTGAAGCTGCCTTAATAGGAAGAAATATTGCTCCGGGACTTAATAGAAACTTTGCTTCCACGGAATGGCCCTTGGTTAAAGAGGAGTATTGGAAAAATGCTAAGATTGAAGCAAGAAAGAATATTGATTTCAATTCTGATATTAAAATATATGCTTCCGATATAAGCGAAAAAGCAATAAGAATCGCGCAGGAGAATGCAATAGAAGCAGGAGTTGATGACTGCATAGAGTTCTTTGTAAAGGATGCAACTCAAATAGAAAAACCTATGTGCTCCTATGGAGTATTAATAACCAATCCTCCATATGCGGAAAGAATCGGGGATGAAGAAGAGCTGGCTAAAATTCATAAAAGGTTAGGTCAAGTGTTTGGCAAAGATAAGACCTGGTCTGTTTATGTTATAACTTCCTCAATTAATTTTGAAAAGGAATT
Organism: Tissierellia bacterium; assembly: GCA_012519555.1. Taxonomy (GTDB): domain Bacteria; phylum Bacillota; class Clostridia; order Tissierellales; family Sedimentibacteraceae; genus Sedimentibacter. The sequence continues at coordinate 5,412 of JAAYPY010000012.1, forward strand.
TGGAAGAAAAGCAGACAGGAAACGAAAACTCTTCAATGGTGACATGAGAGTTGATTACTTTCAGTATTACGGAGACAAGATTCCGACCGAAGGGAGAGAAGAATAGCTGTAGCTGAAGTATCTTAAAAAATCATTGAAATATATCAATTTTTATTGTAAACTTAAAATATGTAAATATATGTTTGATTTTTTTTAGTATTGTGATATTATTAAGACTACAATATTAAAAGGCGGGTAAGTATGATAGATGAAATAAGCGCAGGAGGTATTGTTTTCTTTAAGAACAACATATTGATGTTAAAAAAGTTTAACGGAGATTGGGTTCTGCCAAAAGGAAGAGTCGAAGAAAATGAGTCTTTAAAAGAGACTGCCTTGCGTGAAGTATACGAAGAAACGAAAGCAAAGGTTATTCCTATCAAATACTTAGGTAAAATAAGTTATGAATTCAGCCGCACCTGTTACCTTGACAAAATCCATATAAGAAAAGAAGTTCATTGGTATTTAATGATGGCAAAAAACATGAACTGCACTGCTCAAAAAAACGAAGGTTTTGTAGATGCAAAATTTTTGCCATTTGAAAAATCATTGACAATTGCTCGATATGACGATGAAAGAAAAATCATCAAGAAAGCCGTAGATGATATCAGATTCCACTCATATGAAAGGTGATGCCATGACATTTTCTTCTAAAATTAAAGATGAACTGTCCAGAACAGAAATAAGTGATGTATTGAGTGCTAAAGCTGAAGCTGCAGCATTCATAAGAACTGTGGGGTATATCACAATTAAAGGTCTCAATAAGGTGGAATTTGAATTTTTGACCGAGAATGCAGCGGTTGCAAGACGAATATTTAAGGTATTGAAAGCTGCCTACAACATAAATGCGTCTGTCAGTGTTTCCAAAAGCAACCGGCTAAAAAAGCAGAATAATTACATAATAAAAATTGACGAAAAACTAACGAAACAATTTCTTAAAGATACCCAAATAGTAAGAGACAATGATATAAACATAATGAATTTTAACTACCATGTACCTGAAGAGTTAACAGAAAGCGACTTATGCAGAAGAGCCTATATAAGAGGTTCATTTATGGGCAGCGGCTCAATAAGCAATCCGGAAAAGTCTTACCATGCTGAATTTGTGAGTAATAAGGAAGTACAGAGTAAAACGATTCAGGATATTTTGAAAACATATGGAATAATCGGCAAAAATATTTACAGAAAGAACAACTATGTAACATATATTAAGGAAAGCGAACAAATTTCCGATTTATTAGCTCTCATGGGCGCAAATAACGCTGTCTTGTATTTTGAAAACATAAGAGCTGTTAAGGAAACAAGAAATCAAATAAACAGAGTGATAAATTGTGAAACTGCAAATCTTGACAAAATTGTAGATACTTCAATGAGGCAGATAAACAATATCAAAATATTAAAGAAATATAAGGTTATTGACCAACTTCCGGATAATTTAAGGGAACTGGCATATTTAAGGCTTAAACACAGCAATGCAAGTTTAAAGGAACTGGGTCAGATGTTAGACCCTCCCCTTGGCAAATCAGGAGTAAATCACAGATTAAGAAAAATAGAAGAAATTGCTGAAGATTTAATCGAGCATGAAAAGAGAGGTGTAAAAAGTGAGATCACAAAAAGTAGTGTTAAAAAATAAGATTGGACTGCATGCAAGACCGGCAGCTATATTTGTTAAAAAGGCAAGAAACTTTGACAGTGAAATTATAATCAAAAAAGGAATTCAGGAAGCTAACGGTAAGAGCATTATTAGCATAATGGCTTTAGGAGCCATGAAGGGCGATGAATTGGTTATTATCACAAAAGGTTCCGACGAGGACAAATGTATAGCTGAATTGTCTAATTTATTGGAATTTATGGAAGAAGAAGAATAAAGAAGGGGGGAAAACCCCTCTTTTGTTGATAAATTGGCGAATTCCCCTGCAAATAAATCTTAATAGGAGAAAAGATGGAAAATAAAGTTTTAGCTATTGTAGAAGGAAGAGAAATAAAGGAATCCGATTTAAATCTTTTAGTTAAAAATTTAGGTCAGAATGCAGCATATTTTCAAGGAGAAGAAGGAAGAAAGAAACTTATCGACGAATTAGTCATGCATGAACTAATGTATGCAGACGCCTTAGAAAAGGATTTAGAAAGCGAAGAAGAATTTATACAAGTATTCAACGATATGAAAAGGTCCATGCTTCAGCAGTACAACCTTAGGAAAATGTTCAATTCAATCACCTTGACAGATGAAGAATTGAAGGATTTTTATGAAATAAACAAGAATTTGTACAATTTACCGGAAATGGTGAAGGCAAGCCATATATTAATTGATACAGAAGAAAAGGCAAATGAAGTATTGGAAGATTTAGCAGGGGGATTGTCTTTTGAGGATGCAGCCATGAAATATTCAAGCTGTCCTTCTAAACAAAGCGGAGGAGCCTTGGGACAATTCGGAAAAGGACAAATGGTAAAGGAATTTGAAGATGCAGTGTTTTCAATGAAGGTCGGTGAAATAAGCCCGCCGGTCAAGACTCAGTTTGGTTATCACATCATAAAACTGACAGAGCACACACCTGCTAAAATAGCAGACTTTGAAGAAGTGTATCAGGAAGTAAAAGAAAATTGTTTTGCCATAAAACAAGAAAATGTATATAAGAATAAAAAAGATGAGCTAACTAAAAAGTATGATGTTGTAATATTTGAATAAAGCTTATGCCTTAAGCATAGAAAAAGTTTTATGCTTAAGGCTTTTTTTATTGGATAAGGTTTACTTATAGTTGTTCTTTGGAGTATAAATAAAACGAATTTGTTTTCATCTCTACACCTATGATACAATTTTTATGTTGAAAAAATATTATCAAAGAGGTGTTGAATGAAAAGAAATAGTATTATCAGTATTATGTTAGTGCTTATGCTGATATTGGCAGTAGGATGTACAGCTGAACAAGCAGCTCCTCCGGAGCAGGAAAGCGAACAAGAACAAGCAGAGCTACCGGAAGTACCGGAAACTCCGGAGGTTGAAGAGCCCATAGATGAATTTAATTCACAGATATTATTTAACGGATCATCTACCTTAGCACCGGTTATAGCTTCGATTTCTACAAATTTCATCGAAGGGTTTGTTACCTGGGACAAGGTTGATGCATCATTTCCTGAAAAGAATATAGCTGTATATGTTTCAGCAGGCGGTTCAGGACAAGGGGTTAAGTCTGTTATAGACAAAACAAGTGATTTCGGCATGGTTGCAAGGACAGTTAAGGACTCGGAAAAAGAACAGCTTCCGGAGCTACAGGAGTTTTTAATTGGAATAGATGCCCTTACTTTGGGAGTAAATCCAAATAACCCTGTTTTAACGGTTAAGGATGATTTAACAAAGGATGAAATAGTAAAAATATTCTCTGGCGAATATAAAACCTGGAAGGATTTAGATGCATCTCTTCCTGATAAGGAAATTATTGTAGTTACACGAGATATAGGCGGCGGTGCTCATGAAGTTTTCCAATCAAAAATAATGGGTGATGTTGAAGTTAAGGCTGATGCTATACAAGCTCCGTCAATGGGAGCCTTGGTTACAAAAATAATTGAAAATGAATATGCAATTGGCTATGCATCATTTGGTCTTGTTAACCAAAATCTTGGAAAGGTGGCAACATTAAAGGTTGACGGAATAGAAGCAACAAAGGAAAATATCATTGAAGGGTCATACATAATTCAAAGACCTTTATTAGCTATTATTAACGGTGAGCTGACTGAACCTCAACAAGCATTCATTGACTATGTAATGAGTGAAGAAGGAATGAAGGTTGTAGAAGAAATGGGCTTTGTACCGGCTAAATAGGGATAAACTTAGGGGGACACTTCTATAAAGCAGAAGGAAAAGCCCTTTCCTGATAGTGGAAGGTCCCCGAATTTTATGTCCCCTTTTGGGGGAGATTCACTAAGGGGTTATTATGAAAGATTTTAAAGAATATATTTTTCGCATAATAATTACCATTGGAGCAGTATTGTCTAGTATATTGGTTCTGCTGGTATTTTTTTATATATTAAAAGAAAGCATGCCCTTTTTCAGGGAAGTTAATTTCAAAGAATATTTTTTCAGTGATTCCTGGAAGCCTTTAAGCTCAAATCCGAGCTACTCTTTCCTTCCCATGATAGGGGCAAGCTTGTATATTTCATTTTTGGCAATTTTAATTGCTACACCACTAAGCGTTGGCTGCGGGTTGTTTTTAAGTTTTAATACTAATAATAAATATTCAAAGATAATACTTTCTTTTATTGATATGATAGCCGGCATCCCTTCGGTAATTTTTGGATTTTTAGGATTGGTGCTCCTTGTGAAATTCTTAGAAAAAAATTTAGATATGGTAACCGGCGAAAGCGTATTGGCCGGCGCCTTGCTCTTATCAGTTATGCTCTTTCCATATATAGTAACTGGATGTACAGAGACATTTGTTAAGGGCAAGAATATTTATTATGCTGCTTCCCAATCATTGGGGGTTTCCAAATGGTATACAATGCGGAGAATTATACTTCCATTTGCAAGAAAGTCAATATTTGTAAATATGATTTTGGCATTAGGAAGGGCAATAGGTGAAACCATGGCAGTGATGATGGTTACGGGAAACTCTCCCATATTTCCAAGACTCTTAGGCAGAGCTGAAACAATACCTTCATTGATAGCTCTTGAAATGGGAACAGCCACCTACAAAAGCCTTCACTATTCTTCTTTATATGCAGCCGGTCTTATTTTAATTATCTTGGTATTGATAATCCAGGTTATTGCATATATGATTAATAAGACAGGAATGAGGCGTATCAGATGAAATCAAAAGACTTAATGTTTAGGATTTGGGTTATCCTTTCAGGAATAATAATTATAGCAGTTACCTTTGGATTATTTTTGTATATTTTTTACAAGGGCATAGGAGTTGTTTCAGCGGAATTCATCTTTAGTCCTCCCAAAGGTATACCCTTAGGTACTGAAGGAGGAGTATTCCCGGCAATTATCGGTTCCCTTATGTCAGGATTGATTTCGGGACTTTTGGGCGGAACTTTGGGCTTATGCACCGCAATTTATCTTAATTATTATTGCAGGAATGAAATAATACGAAAATATATTCTCAATGCACTTCAGTGCCTGGCAGGAATACCATCAGTTGTTATCGGGCTGTTCGGATACACCTTTCTGATTGTAGGTTTAGGAATAAGCAAAAGCCTTCTGAGTGCATCCGTTACTTTGACAGTAATGATAATTCCTTTTATTTCGATTCGAATGAAAAGAGCGTTGGAAGAAACATCAAAGGAGCAATATATCAGTTCACTGAGCTTAGGTATTCCCAAGGGCTACACGATAGTTAAGTTGGTTATTCCAAGCGCATTTAAATATATTATGACTTCCCTTGGATTAGGAACAGTATTTGCCATGGGAGCTACAGCACCGATAATGTATACGGGAGTTGTTATAATGTCCGGTGTACCCGGCAAACTGACAGACCCTTTCATGGCCTTGCCCTATCATTTATATATATTGGT
>JAAYPY010000097.1 GCA_012519555.1 Tissierellia bacterium
CTTTTTCTAAAGATTCAAAATCATGCCCATCGGCTTTTATAACATGCCAGCCGAATGCTTCAAATTTCCTGTCAATCGGTTCAATAGTCATAACATCTTCATTTTTGCCGTCTATCTGCAAGCCGTTATGGTCCAATACGGCAGTTAAATTATCAAGATTGTAGTGGCTTGCAAGCATTGCTGCTTCCCAAATCATACCCTCGTTTATCTCACCGTCGCCAAGAAGTGCAAATACTCTGTTTGGCTTTTTATCAAGTTTAAATGCCAAAGCCATGCCATTTGCAATAGAAAGTCCCTGGCCTAAGGAGCCGGTTGAAGCTTCAACTCCGGGAAGTTTCTTCATATCCGGATGACCTTGAAGCTTGCTGTCAATCTGTCTAAGTGTAGGAATCAAATCCTTGCTTATAAAGCCTTTTTCCATCAATACAGCATATAAAACAGGAGCTCCATGTCCTTTGGATAATACAAACCTGTCTCTGTTTTCATCTGTTGGAGAATCTATTATCATTTCCTTGTAATATAAATACACCATTATTTCCACCGCAGAAAGCGAGCCTCCCGGATGGCCTGAATTAGCCTTATAAATCATAGTCAGTATATCTTTTCTCATACTTTTGGCTAGGGCTTTTAAATCATCGTACTTCATTTTTCCTCCTCTCTTACGGGGACATTACCCCAAATCGGGGACATTCCTCTTACTCCAAAGACTTACCCTATAGAAGAAGTGTGTCCCCATACATTGACCGGTGTGTCCCCATACCTTTTACTTAGGTACTGTTTCCCAGTCTTTTAAAAATTGGTCTATTCCTTTATCAGTCAGGGGATGCTTGGTAAGCTGCACCAGAACCTTGTACGGTATGGTGGCAATATGGCATCCTAATTTTGCAGCCTCAATGACATGCATTGGATGTCTTATGCTTGCAGCAATAATTTCAGTATCAATTTCATAATTCTTAAAAATTTCTACAGTTTCTTTTATAATACTCATTCCGTCATTACCTATATCGTCAAGTCTCCCTACAAAAGGACTCACATAAGTTGCACCGGCTTTTGCCGCAAGAAGAGCCTGGCCCGCGGAAAATATCAAAGTTACATTGGTTTTTATTTTTTCTTTGGTCAAAACCTTTACTGCTTTCAAACCTTCAACGGTCATTGGCAGCTTAATAATAATATTTTTATGTATTTTAGAAAGTTCTACCGCTTCTCTTATCATTCCTTCACTGTCCAAGCTAATAACTTCTGCACTGATGGGACCGTCAACTATTGAAGTTATCTCCCTTACCACATCCTCAAAAATTCTTCCTTCCTTTGCTATTAATGACGGATTAGTTGTAACTCCGCAGATAACCCCCATATCATTGGCCTTTTTTATTTCTTCAATATTGGCCGTATCAATAAATAATTTCATTTTTTCCTCCTCATTCTATTTCTCTTACAAGATCTTTGTTTCCAAAAATCACTTTAAGCATGAATACCGGCAGAACGATTTGCCTTTTTATTCTCCTTGGCTCCTTAATAAGCCTGTAAAGCCATTCCAAACCTGAGTTTATAAATATGTCCGGTGCCCTTTTCACAATGCCTGCTAAACCATCCAAGGTTCCTCCGTTTCCGATTATTACATTGGCCTTTATCAAATCTTTGTTATAGTCTATCCACTGCTCCTGCTTTTTAGCACCGAATCCCACAAACAGAATATGGGGCTTTTGCTTATTTATATCTTCAATAACTGACATCTCTTCCTCATGACCGCTTTGTCCTAAGTGACTACCCTTAAAATATCCATGCCGGGCTCCCACAATTTTAATGCCGGGATATGTGTTTTGTACATTTTTCATGGCAGCTTCAGCCACTCCCGGTCTTCCCCCGACCACATAGAGCTTAAGTCCTTTCTCATCAGCCATTTTAAGTAAATTTATTGACAAGTCATAGCCTGCTACCTTTTCCTTTAAAGGATGTTTTTTAATTTTACCCGCATATATTAAACCCACCCCATCAGGTACATTAATATCCGATTTGTTTATTAAATTTAGGAATTCCTCATCCTTTTGACACATCATGATTATTTCTGTATTGGGAGTATAAATTATAAATTTTTCATCATTTTCAATTTTTTCTCCGGCTAACTTTAAAGCCTCATTCATGGATATATTGTTAATTCTAACACCCATTATACTTAATCTATCCATTTATTCTTTCCTTTAATGTTTTTAATCTCATTTGCCCACCAAGAACCGTCCCTGCCGGTCATCCCTGCTGGTCATTTTTTGAGTACGCAAACCACCATTTTCACCAAGAACTCTTTTAAAAAGGGCACTTTAGCCGGATATTTAAAAAAGCTTCTCAAAGGCTCTTCCGAATAATATTCTAATTCAAAAGAGCTCTTTTGTAAAATCTTATTTGCTCTTTTTATTGACATTTTATTGATATATGAAAAGTACTCCAAACCGTCTTCTTTCTTGCTTATTCGAAAGTTAATTCTCTCTTTCCCGTCCGGCAGCTCTTTAACCAACTCCTTATAGGCTCTTATAAGAGTTTTTTCGCTGAAAAATACGTGTACCCAGGGTATTCCTATGGCGTCGCTTAAATGGGCACCATAAGGATGATTGTAGGGAGGAAAATTTAAGTAGAGTCTTCCCTCTTTTTTTAAAACTCGATAGCATTCTTCTATAACTTTTTCAGGTCTATCAACATGTTCCATGGCATCATTCATAATAATTGTGTCAAATGTTTCATTTTCGAAAGGCATGTTTGCAGCATCACCTTGAACAAATTCAAATTTATCCCGTAAATTATACTCTTTTGCCAAGCTTTCCGCTTCTTCTCTGTATTTTCCCAAAATTTCAAGGCCTGTTATTTTTATTACCCCTAAAGATGCATAATAAACAGTTTTTCCGCCGGCTCCGCAACCAATGTCCAAAACAACCTTATCTTTAAACATTTCATCGACGGTATTGTGCTTAAGGTAAAACTTTATTGTATCAAGACCCTTTTCATATTGCCACTGAGCGTAAGTTTTTTTACCTTCATTATGTAAATTAAATGGGTGTACCGGCAACTTAAACAATTTGTTTGCTGTCATGCAAAATTTATACATTCTTCATCCTTCTTCTAAAAAAATAATCTATGAATCCTTTTGCAATTATATCATCTCACTTCGGTTAATTCAATGCAAAGTTAAGTCCTTTGTCAATAAATGTCTAAGGTTTGTTTTTAGTTATTATCAATTCTTCCCTAAGATTTCTATTGTTTTATGTTGAAATTTATACTTATTTAATGTAAAATGTCAATATACTTACAAGGGAGTTGTTAAATTGAAAAAGATAATAATATTCACATTAATTTTGGCATTGGCATTAACAGCGGTAATTTATGCCGCTCCCGGAGATTCCAATGACCCCATCATTGTACTGAGCTACTTGAACGACCGCATCAAAGGGTTAATCAGCGAATACAAATTAGATGAAATAGAGAATTTGCAGGAAAGGGTTAACGATTTAGCATCCGGCGGTTCAGGCGGTTCTTCACCTGCCTTGGAGGTAGTTGAAATTCATGCAGGTGAAAAACTGATTGCGGGAGCAGGAACAGAGCTTATATTAAGAGGCGGTAAAGCTTATGTAATAGGCAGCGAAATGGGCGGGATTTCAAACGTTACAGCCGGTAAGGATTTTGTTTCCGGAATGGAGTTTGTTGCCAATCATTTGATGATAGTTCCGAGGGATGACGGGCGAGGTGCTTATACAAATGACTATGCCATTTTCATGGTCAGAGGCAGATACGAAATAATGGAGCAGTGAAAACATTAATTAGGGGACATTCTCAAGTGAAGTTCCCTAATTTCTTATTGATAACCAATTGAATATTATTTCATTAGTTCAAGCCGCTAAATCGGCTTGCTTCACACCGATACAAAAAGGTATACTGAACCTAGATACATAATGAGTGAGTGCCACTCTTTAAGGAGGTAAGCTATGATCAATTATGCTATAACAAAGTATCCTGACGCAAAGAAAATAACTCAACAATTGGATGAGCTGATAAAAAAACCTATTTACACTATTCGTGAGGATGTTTTAAAAGAGTATGAAAGAGAATATTTCGACAAAAAGTGTTCAAAATCAAAGGAAATGATAAATATTGCAAAGCAGATTATTCCGGGAGGTGTCCAACATAATCTTGCTTTTAACCATCCCTTCCCTTTAGTGTTTGAGAAAGCTGACGCATGCTATCTTTATGATATTGACGGCAACCGCTATTATGACTTCCTGCAGGCAGGCGGCCCCACAGTTCTGGGCAGCAATCCTTCCATAGTCAGGGAAAAGGTTTTTAAACTGCTAAACGAATGTGGTCCTTCAACAGGTCTTTTTCATGAATATGAGTATAAATTGGCAAAGAAAATTTCGGACTCCATGCCTTCGGTGGAAATGTTCAGAATGCTCGGCTCCGGTACGGAAGCATGCATGGGTGCAATACGTGTTGCAAGGCTTGCAACAAAAAAGAAAAATATTCTAAAAATGGGCGGCGCCTATCACGGTTGGAGTGATCAATTAGCCTACGGCATAAGAATTCCCGGCTCAAAATGGACACAAGCAAGCGGTGTGCCAAGACGTATTTTTAAAAATACTCAGGAATTTTTCCCCAACGATTTAAATGACTTGGAAAGGAAGTTAAAAATCAACCAGCTTCGCGGAGGAACGGCTGCAGTATTCATTGAGCCGGTAGGACCAGAAAGCGGAACCAGACCTTTGGATTTTGAATTCAATAAGGGAGTTGAAGCCTTATGTGAAAAATACGGTGCACTTTTGGTATTTGATGAAGTTGTTACAGGTTTCAGGTTAGGAATGGGCGGTGCTCAAGGATATTTTGGAGTATCTCCGGACTTGACCATATTCGGGAAGGCAGTAGCAGGCGGGTATCCGGGTGCAGGAGGATTGGGCGGAAAGAGAGAAATAATGAAGTATCTGTCATCCGGCATAAGCGGAGATGCAAAACACAAAAAAGCTTTGGTAGGCGGAACAATGGCGGCCACTCCCATAAGCTGTGTTGCAGGATACTACGCCTTGTGTGAAATAGAAAAGACCGATGCTGCAAGAAAAGCAGGTGAGTTCGGTGATAAGCTTATTCTTGGTTTACAAGAGCTTATTGAAAAATACAGGCTTCCTTTTGTAGCATTCAACCAAGGCTCTATCTGCCATCTTGAAACAGTTGGTACAATGCATTTTGCCATTGACTGGTCAAAGCCGTGGAAAATAGCAGAAATCATAAATGAAACTTCAATAAGGAAACGTGAAATGGAGCATATGGGAGCTGCTTACATGGCAGAAGGAATAGTAACATTGGCCGGCAGCCGTCTTTACACTAATGCAGCTTACGAAGATGAAATGCTGCCGGATATATTAGAGCGTTTTGAACATATTTTTCAAAACATCGAAATAAAGCAGTGAGGATTAATATGAAAGCCCAAGAAGCAAAACAATTAGTTGTAAAAGCCGGGATTGAGTTGATGGAGTCCGGTCTGATAGCCCGAACCTGGGGTAATATAAGCTGTCGTATAGGCAGTGATAGCTTTGCTATAACACCCAGCGGCAGAGATTACTCATCTTTGAAGCCTGAAGAAATTATAGAGGTTAATATAGAGGATTTAAGCTATGAAGGTTCCATAAAACCGTCATCTGAAAAGGGAATTCATAAAGAAGTCTACAGTTCTTTCCCTGAAATAAACTTTGTAATTCACACCCATCAAGAATACGCATCTGCTCTTTCGGTTTCAGGCTTAGATGAAATACCGGTTCCCCATGAATATATTTCAGATTCATTTTCTGAAAATATACTCTGTGCAAGCTATGCCCTGCCGGGAACTAAGTCACTGCGAAAAAACGCAGCTGCCTGCTTAGAGAAAACTAAATCAAATGCAATAATCTTAAAACATCATGGCGCCTTATGCTTCGGAAAAGATTACGGCAGTGCATTCGAGACATCAAGAAGTTTAGAAGAAATATGTTTAAATTTCATCAATAATAAGGGCGGAGATATATCTGCAGATAAAGATTGTGAATCTTCCGCCCCACCCCGGATAAATGAAGTAACAGCGCAAATTATGGAGGAAAAAGGAGGGTTTCTTATCCTTTGCAACAACCCTCAAATTATTAAATGCGCTGACCTGTCTTCCCACCTTATGCCCTACCTTGATGATTTTGCACAAATTGTCGGATTGAAAGCTAAGGTTTGCAATAATGATGCAAGAGAGATTATCAAGGGGCTTAAACACTCCTCGGCAGTACTGATAAAAAATGTTGGAGCATTATGCTGGGGACAAAATGAAAAGGATGCTCAAGCAGTTTGTATGATAGTCAAAAAAAACTCCAGTGCATATTTAACTGCAAGGCTTTTTAACAATCTCAACCCCATAAACACTTTTGAAAGTATGCTTATGAGGTTTATATATCTGAAAAAATATTCTAAATTATATTAAAAAATAATTAGGAGATGGTTATGTCAATATATGTAATTGCCTATGATGTAGGTACCACCGGTGTTAAGACATGTCTTTTTGAAATCTCCGACAAAATAACCCTGATTGAAAGTGCTATGTCAGGTTATGATTTATACGTATTAGATAATGGTGGTGTGGAACAGGAACCGGAGCAATGGTGGAAAGCAATGTGCAAGACCACTAAAATGGTTATAAATAATTCAGGCATAAGAAAAGAAGCTATATCGGGGATATCATTTTGTGCACAGATGCAAGCACTTGTAATGGTTGATGAAAAAGGCGACCCCATAAGAAGAGCCATGAGCTACATGGATAATCGAGCCCATAAGGAAACGGAAAAGGGTATTATGTCAGGTTTTCGTCTATCAGGTTTAAATGCTTATAAGCTTCTGCGCTCAATATTGATAAGCGGTGCAGTTTCCGCAAGCGTAAAGGACCCTGTTTGGAAATATAAATGGGTTGAAAACAATGAGCCGGAAGTCTTTTCAAGACTTTATAAATGGCTTGATGTTAAAGACTTTTTAGTCTGCAAAGCAACCGGCAGATTTACAATGTCTGAAGACAGTGCTTTTGCAACTCTGCTGTATGATACCAGAAAAAACAAGAAGCAATTCAGCCGAGAATTGTGTGAGTTAATGGGAGTAGATTTCCGGCATCTGCCTGATATTTGCAAAAGTACCGATCAAGTGGGTATTTTAACGGACAAGTCCGCAGAAGAATTGGGGCTTGCTCCTAAAACACCTGTTTTTTCCGGAGGCGGAGATGCATCACTCATCGGAGTCGGCTCAGGAGCAGTTGAGGAAGGAGAAACTCATATTTATATGGGCACATCAGGCTGGGTATCTGTTGTAGTCAAGGAGCAGAAGCTTGATATTAATAATATGATTGCTTCCATAGTTGGAGCTAATCCGGGATTCTTTAACTATTTTGCCGAGCTTGAAACTGCCGGCAAATGTTTGGAATGGGTCAAGGACCATTTAGCATTAGATGAAATAGGAGTATTTTTAGATGGAAAAAAGGTATGGGAAGACCCTGAAAGCATATATAAAAGCATGTATGATTTTATGCTTGACAGGGTTAAGGATGTGCCCGCTGGAAGCAATGGAGTAATGTTTACTCCCTGGCTCCACGGAAACCGATGCCCCTTTGAAGATCATTATGCACGCGGGATGTTTTTCAACATAGGCCTTGAAACAGGTAAAACAGAAATGATACACTCTGTTGTAGAGGGAATTTGCTATCATTTGAAATGGCAGTTGGAAGCTATTGAAAAAAAAGTTAAAACAAAACCCCTTATAAGGTTAGTGGGAGGAGGAGCTTTGGCACCTCTTACCTGCCAATTGTTGTCCGACATGCTTGGAAGAGAAATTGAAAGTGTTGACAATCCTCAAGACGTAGGAGCCGTAGGAGCAGCTATAACTGCAGCAGTAGGACTAAACTCAATAGAAAGCATTGCTGCATCCAAAAAATTTATAAGGCCAAACAGAAAATATAAGCCCAAGAGGTCCAACACGGAAATTTATAACAGACTTTTCCCTGTTTTCAAATCACTTTATATGAATAACAAAAAAGCCTTCCACACTTTAAATAAATAGCAGTTTTCAGGAGGAAATATGCATAAAACTTATAAACTGATACGACTAATAATGAAATAGTTCATAAATATCTGCCCAGCCAATTTATGCTCTCTTCCATCATATTTGTTGTGACAAAATGGTTTAGGCCCGGATATTCAACTAATTTAATTTTTTCTTTTTCCTGGTATATGGTATAAAATTTATCGTAAAAGTCCCTTTGACCCTCAACAGGCACTAAGGTGTCGCTGTCACCGTGGAGCATTAATATGGGTCTGTCCTTTAACATACCTATATGATTATAGGGATCCATTTCAACAGCTTTTCTTGTAAGCCTTTCTAATTTTTCCGTCATATCTATCTGAAAATTCTGTTTATTAAAGCTCTCCCATGAACATGAGCAGTTAAATACGGTTAGAGCTTTAATATTCTTATTATGTGTAAATATTCCTGCTGCCGTAAAACCGCCCATGGAATTACCCATTACTGCAATTCTATCGGGCTCTGTATTATATTTCAATATCAGCTCCTTTTCAATTGTACTGTATTCTTCCATATTGCTGAATATTATATCCCAAAAGTATTCTTTTACGGCAGCCATGCTGTAATCAGCCAAAGGATTTCTTTCTCCATGATAGACGGCATCCGGGATGACAACCTGATAACCTGCAGCTGCCAATATAAATCCTCTTATTCTCTGAGTATTTTTGTCCGAGCCCCAGCCGTGATAGAATATTATGCTAGGAAGCTCTTTTGCTCCCCTTGGTCTGAATATTATTGCTGGTATGCCCTTTATCCTTATTTCTTCCTCAATTATAAAGCTTGATTTAATATAGTCAGTCATAAAACTCTCCTTATCCTATTGTTGATGAATTAACCTTATGACTTATTATACCACACGTAAAAATAAATTAACAATCTCTATAACCTTATTTTTAGCAGAAACTCACACCAGATAAATACTATTTGACAATTAACAAGGCCTGTGCTACTATCATTTTATGGGGAGCTTAATGAATTAGGCTGAGATCGAACTACTATAATGTTCAAAACCCTGAAACAGTTTTACTGTTTGGAACCTGATCCAGATAATGCTGGCGTAGGGAATGACATGACATAAGGTTAGTCTATTTATGCCTACCTCCCTATTGTCAGGGAGGTTTTTTGTTTCAAAAAATAATAATTAAAGGGAAGGAGACTTAGATGGAAGCTAATATTGCAATACAAGTTTTACCACATGTGTCATCAGATGAAGAGGTTTTACGTATAGTTGATGAAGTAATTGATTATATTAAAGGAACGGGACTAAATTACTATGTTGGACCCAGCGAAACATCTGTTGAAGGAGATTATGACCAATTGATGGAGATCGTGAAAAACTGCCAGTTGGTGGCTATAAAAGCTGGAGCTCCAAAGGTATCAGCTTATGTAAAAATAAGTTTAGCTCCCGAGGACGGGGTGTTAACCATTGAAGAAAAAGTTACGAAACATCATAAATAATTCATCATCTGTTTCAGCCATAATTCTAATTTTAGCTCTTTGGCAGATACTGTCATCTGTGGGAATCGTCCCGAAATATATGCTGCCCTCGCCATTTGATGTAGTGGCGGCATTTATTAATGACTTTTCTTTATTGATGAGTCATGCCAAGACAACTTTAACCGAAGCATTATTGGGTCTGACTGTCGGAACGGCTTTTGGATTTGTTATAGCTGTGTTGATGGATAGATTTGCCCTGTTTGAAAAATCAGTATACCCCATAATCATACTTACACAGACTGTACCGACAGTTGCCATAGCTCCTCTTTTGGTTTTATGGCTTGGATATGGATTGCTGCCTAAGGTAACATTGATAGTATTGACAACCTTTTTCCCCATTACCGTCAGCTTGCTGGAAGGATTTCATTCAGCTGATATTGATGCCATAAATTTATTAAAGGCCATGGGGGGAAACAGATTGC
>JAAYPY010000013.1 GCA_012519555.1 Tissierellia bacterium
CTGCTGCCTGAAAAACATAATCAACACCATACATTGCGTTCTTAATACTTGACAAATCCCTGACATCGCCTATGTAGTATTTAATCTTATCATTTTTGTATTTATGCCGCATGTCATCTTGCTTTTTTTCATCTCTTGAGAAAATGCGGATTTCACCAATGTCAGTATTAAGAAACCTTTCCAGTACAGCATTACCGAAAGAACCGGTACCGCCTGTAATTAATAAGGTTTTATCTTTGAACATACTTTAAAAATACCTCGATTTAGTTCTTTATTTTATTCACAAGAATTTCAACAGAATCCTCGATTCTGAAATGTTCTTCTAAATATTTTCTTCCGTTATAGCCCTTAGCTGATAAATCCGTACTAGTTGCCATCTCTTTAATTTTTTCAATGAATCCTTCTGTATCACCAGACCATACCCATTCTCCGCAATCAGCCTCAAGAATTAATTCTTTAATATCTGAAGTTTTATCAGTGGCAGCAAGGACAGGCTTGGCATATTCCATATACGATAGTATTCGGGAAGGATAATTAGGTATCGTAAATCTTGGATCCAATATTACTAACCCCACGTCACATTCTCTTGTAAACTGTTCATATTCATCTCTTGGAAGATTTTCTATAACACGCGCATTTTCTATATAGTTTTCTTTAATTGTTTGCTCAATTTTATATCTTTCTGTTCCCCTTCCGATAAACAGAAAAAATATATTATTATTTTCTTTACATCGTTTAACAGCCTCGCATAAAAGCTCAACGTATTGCGGTTTTCCCATATTGCCACCAAAAAGGAATACACAGCTATTTTCTGGGATATTATATTTTTTTCGAATCTCTCCCATAATCTTTGGAATTTCAGAAACAATCTTTTTTGTATTGGGGAATAACTCCACCTTATTAGGATCAAGCCAAGGATTATTCCTTATTACATACTCTTTATTTGCCTTTGACATGCAGCCTATATAATCAGCTGTTTCATATAGTTTTCTCTCTTGAGCAGTAAAATAACGATATATTAGACCTTTATTCTTCATTATTCCAATATCTACGGCATTTTGCGGAAATATGTCTTTCAACATGAGATACGCCGGGCAATTAAACTTCTTTTTAGCCCATGCCACAAGTCCCGAATTTGTTACCGGAGGGGCTTCAAATAAGATCATGTCGAATTTACAGTCTCCAAGATATTTGGAAATTCCCTTCTTCATTAAAATCGGAATTTTCAGAGTAGTAATACCTTTCTCAATAAGGCCTACATCGTAATAATTACCGGTTACAATACGAAGAACATTAAATCCTCGTTCCAGTTTCATCTCGGTTGCTTTCTTATTCTTGGCTTGTTCCGATACAGCTACCGTTATTTCATGTCCGGCTTCATATAGTGACTCTGCAAGATCAGTATAGATTGTGGCTCCCTTTTCCGGTTCGGGAAAAGATGTGGCTATGTATAAGAATCGCACAATGTTTTCTCCCTAATGATTGATGTATTGTTATATATTTTTATAACCTCCACAGATGGTATATCTGGTGACAACCTATCTGTTTACACCCCATTTTATGATAAAAATTTATGGCATTGAGATTACGTATCATGGTTCCAACCCTGATTTCATCACAGCCTTTGCGCTTAGCATCATATTCTGTCATTCTGAAAAGCCTTGTTCCAATGCCTCTTCCAGCACTATTCTTTGCTACTGCTAATAACTCCACCTTACATACAGATTCAGAAAAAGAATGAAGCAGGAACCCATCTATTTCACCTTTTTCATTGCGTGATATTACAAAATATTTATCCGGCTTATTAAAACAATTTATAATCCACTGCTTATAGATTTGGCTTCCGTTTCTCTTATAAAATTCTTTATCTTCAATGAATTTTGAGTAACGGAATTCTGCCATTTCAACTATTTGCTCATCTTGTGCCAAATAGTTTTGAACCGTGACATTATCAGGTTTTTCAATTGCAAATTCTAATTTTTTCGCAAATTGTATGTTTACATCTGCTAAAAACGCTGATGTTTCTTTACCAATTAATTGTGAATTAACAGGATCTGAATGTTGGTTTTCGATTGAAATTAACTGGTAATCATTAAACTTTTCTTTTAAATCATCCCATTCATCTCTGCTAAGAGGTTCATGCAATATAGCTTTGGCGCAAGTTACCTTAAAGAAATCAGAATCCCATTTTAATTCATAGAAGCTTACAGGTTTTTTTTTGGTGACATCTGACATTAATTTGCCTCCTGCTGCTTTTGGACATTCTTAATATTATTGCTGCCATCAATTCTAACAAAGATATCTTTTTGTTTTAAAACCGAAGCAGCTGTTTTGAAAAATATTTTTAAATCAAACAAAAAAGACATATGATCAATATAATATATATCGTTCTGGATCCTCTCTTTCCATGGTATCGTATTTCTAAAATATGCCTGATTATAACCGGTTACACCCGGCTTAACTTCCAATTTTCGTTCTTCATTACCTGTGTAAAGCTCTCTATGTTCGGGTAAATCCGGTCTTGGTCCGATAATGGACATATCGCCCTTGATAATATTAATAAGTTGCGGGGTTTCATCCAGGCTGGTTTTTCTTAGTAATCTGCCGAATTTAGTGAGCCGGGGGTCATCTTCGGAATTAAATGTAGAGCCGTCTTCATTTCTAATGTCTGGTGAATTATTCTTCATAGTCCTGAACTTGTACATCTTAAAGATTTTTCCGTCTTTACCAAGGCGGTTTGAATTATAGAATACTGGTCCCTTATCACTAAAATATATTATAGGAGCAACAATTACCAGAATAATCAACCAAAAAGGAAAAGCTATTATTGCCAGTGTTAAATCAATTATTCTTTTGATATACACTTTATACATTTGTATCTTGCTCCGGTCAGGTTTATTTATTTTGAGGTAAAAACTTTTTAAGCGTTTGTGTTATATAATCAACATCATCATTACTTAATAATGTATGGAGTGGGAGAGTTATTTCATTCTGATACGTATTAAAAGCATTAGGATAGTCTTTAATATCAAATCCCATATTTTTATAAGCCGTAAACATTGGCAGTGGCTTAAAATGAACATTACAGGCAATTCCTGCTTCAGCCATTTTAGAAATAATCATATTTCTTTCTTGTTCATTGATGTCTGGAATTCTAGCCAGATATAAGTGACAAGAGGAAATAAAGTCCTCTCCAAAATGCTCTAATGTTTTTATACCTAAAGGAAGTAACGCATCATCGTACATGTGTATAATTTCTTTACGTCTCTCCAGTAAATCATTGTATCTCTGTAGCTGAACCAGCCCTATTGCGGCCAATATATCTGTCATGTTGCATTTATAAGCAGGATATATAATGTCATATTCCCATGAACCTTTTTGCGATTTAGCCAAAGCATCTTTAGACTGGCCATGAAGGCTGTAAAGCATGTACTGTTTATACAGCCATTCATCATCAAGCCCGAGATCATTTCTCCAAACTACCGCTCCGCCTTCTGCTGTTGTTATATTCTTAACCGCATGGAATGAAAAGCAGGTGAAATCTGCGGCATTTCCACACTTTACGCCTTTTCTCTCTGATCCGAATGAATGGGCGGCATCAGCCATTACAATTATTCTGTTAAACAAGCTCTGTATTTCATTATTAGCTCGGTATAGACTTTTTTTGTTTTCAATGACTTCATAGATAGCATCATAGTTGCACATTCTACCTGCAATATCTACAGGTATAATCATTTTAGTTCTTTCGGTGATTGCTTCTTGAAGTTTTGCATAATCCATCTCAAATGAATCAGGCGAAACGTCAACAAGTACAATTTTTGCACCCACATGAGCAATGACTGATGCTGATGCAGTATATGTATATGCAGAAGTAATTACTTCATCTCCGGGGCCGATACCCAAAATTCTAAGCGTTAATTCCATTGCTGCTGTGGCAGAAGAAAGACATACAGCTTTATTTACTCCAACATAATCAGCAATTTTCTCTTCCAACAGCTTAGTTCTTGGTCCGGTGGTAATCCAACCAGATTTAAGAGTTTTAACTACTTCAGAGATTTCTTCATCAGAAATATCAGGCGGCGAAAATGATATATTTTTATTTTCTTGGTTATTAATTATCATCGTAAAGCCTCATCTATTACTGTTTTATATTACAGGCCGACTTTCATTTATCAACAGCAGAAGCTGTCTCTGCCCGTGCGATTTCACTGTGGTAATTATATGTCGGCACCAGTTCATGTACTGTTTGAAAAACCGATTCAGGATTAGTAGAATTTAATTGTCTGCTCATAAGCTTAATTTGATGGTAAATCTTTATATAGTTTTGTTCACCCTGCTTTAAGACAAAAATCTTATCATTGTTTGTCCTGGAAACCTCCTCATCAGAAAGGTTTATTTCCTCGAAAAGCTTTTCTCCGGGTCTTAAGCCGGTATATTCTATCTTAATATCCTTATCAGGCTCCAGTCCCGAAAGCTGTATGAGGGTTCTGGCAAGATCGTCTATCTTAACTGGCTCTCCCATATCCAACACGAAGATCTCCCCGCCCTTTGCCATGGCGCCTGCCTGTAAAACAAGCTGCACTGCCTCCGGTATAGTCATAAAATAGCGCTTGATTTCAGGATGGGTTATCGTGACCGGTCCCCCCTGGGCAATCTGTTGTTTAAAGAAGGGTACCACACTTCCGTTACTGCCCAATACATTCCCGAAGCGGACTGCTGCATACTCGGTATCTGAAATTGTATTCATCAGCTGAATACAAAGCTCGGCGATTCTTTTGGTGGCCCCCATAATATTAGGCGGATTTACCGCTTTATCGGTCGAGATTAGTATGAACTTCTTTACATTATGTTTGTCAGCGGCTTTTGCAACATTGTGGGTACCAAACACGTTATTCTTTATTGCTTCCAGAGGATTGTATTCCATCATGGGTACATGCTTATGGGCAGCGGCATGGAA
>JAAYPY010000014.1 GCA_012519555.1 Tissierellia bacterium
GTATGAGGAGAGGTTATGGAAAAGAAATATGTTCTTGCATTAGATCAGGGAACCACAAGTTCAAGAGCCATACTTTTTGACAGAAACGGCAGAATTATCAATATGTCTCAAAAGGAATTCACTCAAATTTATCCCGCACCCGGCTGGGTGGAGCACAACCCCTTAGAAATATGGGAAAGTCAGTTAAATGCAGCAAAGGAAGCTATTAGGGATATAAATGTTTCAGAAATTGCCTGCATAGGAATTACCAATCAAAGAGAAACCACGATTCTTTGGGATAAAAATACCGGCAAGCCTGTATACAATGCAATTGTATGGCAGAGCAGGCAGACTTCAGACATATGCGATGAGCTGAAAAAGTTTGGTTTAGGGTCATATATTAAAGAAAATACGGGTTTGGTTATAGATGCTTATTTTTCAGGAACAAAAATTAAGTGGATTTTGGATAATGTAGAAGGTGTCAGGGAAAAAGCCGAAAAGGGAGAAATTTTATTCGGAACTGTAGATACTTGGCTCATTTGGAATTTAACCGGAGGCAAAATTTACATAACCGATTATTCCAATGCTTCAAGGACTATGATTTACAATATTAAAACACTTAAATGGGATGAAAAGCTCCTTGACATATTGAACATACCCCCTGAAATCTTACCGGAAGTAAAGCAGTCATCAGAAATATACGGGAATACCCAGATGCAGATATTCGGTGGTGAAATACCTATATCAGGAATTGCAGGAGACCAGCAGGCGGCTCTTTTCGGACAGCTTTGTTTTCAGGAAGGAATGGTGAAGAATACATATGGAACAGGATGCTTCATGCTTATGAATACGGGCGAAAAGCTTGTCGAATCTCACAATGGACTACTTACAACAATTGCCTGGGGTTTAAATGGCAAGGTTGAATATGCCTTGGAGGGTTCGATATTTGTGGCGGGGGCAGCAATACAGTGGCTCAGGGATGAGCTTAAAATAATTCATGATGCAGCTGATTCGGAATATTTTGCAAATAAGGTGGAAAATACTAAGGGGGTTTACGTGGTACCGGCCTTTACGGGACTTGGAGCTCCTTATTGGGATATGTATGCAAGGGGGGCAATTTTAGGATTGACAAGGGGTGCAGGCAGAAATCATATAATAAGGGCAACTCTTGAATCCATTGCCTATCAAACAAGGGATGTAATTGAAGCAATGATTGATGATTCGGGAATCAATTTAACAGTATTAAAGGTTGACGGAGGAGCATCGGCAAATAATTTCTTGATGCAATTTCAATCAGACATACTGAATGTAAATATTGAAAGACCCGACATAACAGAAACCACAGCCCTTGGTGCGGCATATCTTGCAGGTCTCGCAACAGGATTCTGGAAATCAAAAGGGGAAGTTATTCAAAACTGGAATATGAATAAAAAGTTTATACCTGCAATGAGTGAAGATGAGAGAAACAAGCTGTACGTCGGCTGGAAAAAGGCAGTTAAAAGAGCAAAAGATTGGGAGTGACAACTTTGTCATCTTGTCCACCGGGGACGGTTCTCATTGGACACTTGATGACAGTACCCCCGTCCCCTTGTCATCTCAGCGGCAGCGAAGGATCTCATGGAATCGACAGTATAATATTAAATGGAGGAAATTAATGAAAACAGAATTTTTTATAAATAACAGGACAAAATTTGCAGAAAGAATGGATGATTATTCTACTGCCGTATTTTTTTCCGGCAAGGCAGCAAGAGAAAGTGCTGACCAGCAGCATCCCTTTTCAGTGGACAGGAACTTCTTTTACCTTACGGGAATAGACAGGGAGGATATGGTTTTAACAATAAGCAAAATCGCCGGCAAGACGGAAGAAACCTTGTACATACCCCCGGTAGACGAGCATTTCGAAAAATGGTACGGCATACTTATGAGGAAGGAGGAGGCAATAGAAGCATCCGGCATAAAAAATATTGAAAACAGGAATGATTTTCTTGCTCAATTCGCAGGCAAATTATCATCCTCTGACAGACCCGATAATGTCTATATTTTTTCGTATATTACTGATGCAGATGAGCCTCATGATTCTTACAGGAGCCTTGCTCATTGGTTGAGGGCTCAATTTCCGGCGGTAAACATCAAAAACTCATTGGATATCATGATTGAACTGAGAAGCACGAAGTCGGAAGAAGAAGTTGAAGAAATAAAAACTGCCATCGGATATACCAAAGAAGCCCTGGAATTTGTAATGAAGAATTTAAAACCCGGTATGTATGAATACCAGGCAAGGGCTCATTTTGAATACCAACTGATGCTTAGAAACTCAAGACCAAGCTTTCCTACAATCGGAGCTTCGGGCTCTAATGCAGTTATCCTTCATTATGTTGAGCTTAAGCGAAGGATGCAGGACGGAGATATGATACTCCTTGACCTTGGTGCCCTGTCAAATAACTATGCTTCCGACATCACGAGAACATATCCCGTAAACGGAAAATTTACTGACAGACAGAAGGATATTTACAAGGTAGTTTTGGAAGCTCAGGAGGTTGCTCTTGATGCCATGCATGTGGGGGCATGTGAAACTGATGTTAACGATGCAGTAAAGGCATATTTTACTAAAGAGTTGAAAATGCTGAATATAATCAAAGACGATTCAGAAGTAGTGAATTTTTATTATCACGGCATCGGTCATCCCTTGGGGCTGGATGTTCATGATTTGAGAAGAAGAGACAAAACCATTCAGGATAATAATGTATACACCGTTGAGCCGGGACTCTATATTAAAGAAGAAGGTATAGGCATAAGAATAGAGGACGATGTTTGGGTTACAAAAAAGGGCATCATTAATCTGTCAAAGGATATTATAAAGACAGTAAGTGATATTGAAAATTTTATGAATAGTACATTGTGATTCTGAGGGCACAAGACCGAAGAATTTCATGAAACCCTCCATGTTTTTAATCATTTTTTAATTTAACCTTAATCGATTTTGAACTATTTGTGTGTATTATATAAGAACAAGTATGGGGATATTTCTCATATCCTCATTTAGTAATATAATTGAATGTTCGTAAAATCGTATATAAGTTAATAATGGAGGTAGGATAGTGGAAATACTAATAGGTTTATTTGTATTTATAATATTTATTATGGCAGCGTTAAAAGTCGGTGTCGTACTGCTTAAGGTCGTTTTTACCTTGTTAGGGGCAGTAATCGGTTTTGTTGTGATTCTTGCCTTGATTCCCCTTGGAATAGGGCTCTTGCTGATTCCCGCAATAATTATAGGAATAATTATTGCAATAGTCAAATGTATAAAATTTATTTTTTAGTTGACAAGAATAAGTTATTTATGTATAGTTTAACATATGAAAATATATAATAAGAAAGCGATGATATGAAGAGTAGTTTTAACAATCATGATATAGAGAACCGGCGTGCGGTGGAAGACGGGGATTGATTTTAAAACGAAGATGGCCTTGGAGCTTCATGCCTGAACATTAGTAGGGTATGACGTGAGTATACGTTATAATACAGGGTTTAATTGAACCTGTTGAGGCACATGTTGTGAAACATGTGCAAAAAAGAGTGGTAACGCGTTATTCGCCTCTTAGCTTATGCTGAGAGGCGTCTTTATTATTAGTGTGAAATATATTTATTAAATGATTGGAGTGTGACTATGAGTAAAGGTAAATTTTATTTAACAACTGCAATTGCATATACGTCAGGCAAACCCCATATCGGAAACACATATGAAATAGTACTTGCCGACAGTATAGTAAGATTCAAGAAATTAAACGGATATGATGTATATTTTCAAACAGGAACGGATGAACACGGTCAAAAAATTCAGGAAAAAGCTGAAGAAGCAGGTAAATCACCTCAAGAATTTGTTGATGAAGTAGCGGCCGAAATTAAAAGAATATGGGATTTGATGAATACTACTTATGATAAATTCGTGAGGACCACAGACCCTGAGCATATTAAAGTTGTTCAAAAAATATTCAAGAAGCTCTATGACCAGGGAGATATCTACAAGGGCTACTACGAAGGATGGTACTGCACTCCCGATGAAGCCTTTTTTACGGATGCTCAATTAGTTGACGGCAAATGCCCGGACTGCGGAAGAGAAGTTCATATGGCTAGAGAAGATGCCTACTTCTTTAAAATGAGCAATTATGCAGACAGACTGATGAAGCATATTGAAGAAAACCCTAAATTTATACAGCCGGAATCAAGAAAAAATGAAATGGTAAACAATTTTATCAAGCCGGGACTGCAGGATTTGTGCGTATCAAGAACCTCATTTGACTGGGGTGTTCCGGTTACTTTTGATGAAGGTCATGTGGTTTATGTATGGATAGATGCGCTGAGCAACTATATCACATTTTTGGGATATGACCCTGACGGCGGCCATGGTGAGCTTTACAAGAAATACTGGCCGGCTGACGTGCACTTGATAGGCAAGGATATTTTAAGGTTCCACACTATTTACTGGCCTATACTTTTGATGGCACTAGATATTGAGCTTCCAAAGCAGGTTTTCGGTCATCCATGGCTCTTAATCGGTGAAGGAAAGATGAGTAAATCGAAGGGAAATGTTATTTACGCCGATGATTTGGTGGAGCTTTTCGGAGTGGATGCAATCAGGTATTTTGTACTTCATGAAATGCCTTTTGCCAGTGACGGGACCTTGACTTATGAATTAATAATAGAAAGAATCAATTCCGACTTGGCTAATATTCTTGGCAATTTGGTAAACAGAACAATATCAATGACCAATAAATATTTTGATGGAGAAGTTAAAGCCCCTACAGCACCTGAGCCCATTGATGATGAGCTGATAAAGCTTGCTCTTGAGACACCTTTGAAGGTAGAAAAGAAAATGGATGAACTGAAAGTTTCGGATTCTATCGGTGAAATATTTACACTTCTACGAAGGAGCAACAAATATATTGATGAAACTCAGCCTTGGATTTTAGGGAGAGATGAAAGCAAAAAAGAAAGATTAGGAACAGTTTTGTATAATCTTTTGGAATCTGTAAGAATTGCAGCAGTACTCTTGGAGCCTTATCTGCCGGAAACAGCCGAGAAAATATTAAAACAGCTTAACACAAACAAAAGAGATTGGGACTCACTTCTTGAGTTTAAGGGCATGGTACCGGGACAAAAGGTTGGAAAACCTGAAATCTTATTTGCTCGAATAGATGCTGCAAAGAAAATTGAAGAGATTAATAAATTTAATGAGACTAAGTATCCAAAAGAACCCGCAAAGTCGGAAGAAACAAAAGCTGAAAATGCAAAAGATGAAAAATATGCAACAATAGATGATTTTGAAAAATTAGACATGAGGGTTGCAGAAATCATAAAGGTTGAAAAACATCCGAATGCGGATAAACTCTTGGTATTTCAACTGAAGATAGGTGATGAAACACGCCAGGTGGTTTCAGGTATTGCAAAATGGTATAAGCCTGAAGACTTGGCAGGGAAAAAGGTTGTAATGGTTTATAATTTAGAGCCTGTAACACTGAGGGGCGTTGAATCTAACGGCATGATATTATCTGCTGAAAAGGGAAAGATGCTTTCGGTGGTGTCAACCTTGGAGGATATACCAAGCGGTGCAACAATATCATAAGATGCCCTAACCCAATTTTTCCGACTGATAAGGAGAGAAAAACAGCCCTAACCTTAAAACCATGATACTATTATAAAACTAAAAGGATTTGAAAAGTAAGCTGCCTTACTTTCAAATCCTTTTTTGAATGGGACAAAGTATTTTTACATTTCTTTTACCCAAAGTCCGTGGAGATTGCAGTATTCATAAGCTGCAACCACTTCATCTCCCTCAACCAAAGCAAATTCAGCTATAGGCTTTTCTCCCGGTGCTAAGCATACTTTCTGAGCACCATTTTTAGTTACAAGGTAAATAAACTGGATGTAATGTTCTTCAACCATGGGATGTTCAACGCTTCCAATTTTTACGGTCACCTTGTTGCCATCAACTGTTACTTCCGGTATATGTTTTTCATAGGCAGCTTCCTCTGTATTTGCAACAAGCTCTTTCATTGGATTTCCGCAGCACACCAATTCTCCGCCGCCTTCCAACACCAATCCTACTAAATTACCACAAGTTTCACAAATAAAAAACCTTCCTTTGTTACACATATAATACCTCCTAATTTATATTTTCCAATACAATCTATATACCCCTATAAAATTACTTAAAACATAATTAATTCATTTTTCCCGATTTCATTTTAATGGCTGCTGCACTTACCAATGCCATTGCTATTGCCATTGCAACTATGTTAAATATAGTATCAGCCCCGATTTCAAGTGCTGAAAGAATATCGTTTTGAACAAAAGCCAACATTGTTTCATAGAGACCAAACCCCGGAACAATGGGAATTATTGCCGGAAAAATAAAAATTGTTGCAGGCATTTTGAATTTGCGGGCAAATATTTCACCCATCATTGCTACAAATGTAGTTCCTGCAAAAAATCCAAGGGTTGTATTTAATTGAGCAGAGCAGGCAAGATAGATAAGATAACCTATAGACGCGACTAGGGGGGTGTGCATCAAAGTATTTTTCGGAGCATTCATAATAAGTGCAAAAAATAAGGATGCTGCAAAACAATAAATTAAATCTAAGAATATTTCTATCATTATTACCTCCTGCTAAAAAAGACCTATGGTATAAGCCATATATATAGTCACACCGGCTCCTGCTGCCAAGGATGATGCTACCAACAATGCTTCAGTTGCTCTTGCAATACCTGATATCAAATCTCCTCTTATTGTGTCGCGAATTGCATTAGTCATCGCAAGACCCGGCAAAAGAGGCATCATACATCCTACAATTATAGAATTATAGTTTACCATTTTCGAGAAAAAGGTTACGAAAACTGCTATGCATGCTATTATAAGTCCTGAAAAAATGCTTGAAAAAAATTGATAGGACTGAAGATTTTCAAAGCGTCTTGATACCATGGAAACTATAATTCCCGTAATTAAAGCTGTGAAAAATTCAAGCACATGTCCTCCGAACAAAAGAGCAAAAAAAGCTGAAGACAAGCCGGCATACAGCACATGATATTTAATGGCTGAATCTTTTCGCTTGTATATTTCTTGCAGCTTTTCCAATGCTTCATCCAATGTTATTGAATGTTCGGAAAGCTGCCTTGAAACTTGATTTACATCATTTATCTTATGTAAGTCAATTGTCCTTTTGCGAATTCTCTTAACCAATGTATTATTTTCGTTCCCATCAAGGGAAACAGTAATGTAAAAACCTGTAGGAGTGGCAATTGATTCTATTTCCTTAATATCAAAGGCTCTGCCTATAAATTTAATTGTTTCTTCAGCCCTGTATGTTTCTCCGCCGTTTTCAAGTATAATCTGAGCAGCCAATTTAATAACCTTCAAAAGATTGCTTACACTGATTTCCAAGGGTATCACCTCTTCTTTTCTAAATCAAATTATATCATTGAAAAAGGCAATATTCAATTATTTTACACATGCAATAATATTTGTTTATAATTTTCAATAATTATGTTATAATTACCTAAATTCAAGCGGAGGGCAAAATGAAAGAGCGGGAAATAAAGGTTCTACACATTGACAAAGCAGAAATAGAAAAAAAACTCATTGATATGGGAGCTGTTCTTGTAAAGGATGAAAACCAAATTAACTATAGATTTGACACAGATGATTATTATTTAAAGAAAGCTCACAATGGTTATTTGAGAATAAGAATAACTAAAAACAACCTGTCAGGGGAAACTAAAAGCACCATGACATTTAAAAGAAGCATAACAAGAGATTCCCTAAGAGTCAATGAAGAAATTGACACAGACATTTCCGATTGGGAAAGCGCTTCTAAAATAATCGAGATCTTAGGTTACAAACGAAAAAGACCCGGCTACAAACACAGGAGGTCTTATATGTATGACAATATATTGTTTGAAATTGATACCTGGGATGAACAAACCTATGGGAAACCTTATCTTGAAATTGAAGTAACCTCAGATGAAGAATTAGAAAAAGCAATAATATTGTTAAACCTTGACAGAAGTCAAATTACAACCAAATCAATCGATGAGCTGAGGAGAGATTAAGAAATATAAAAAAATTAATATATAGGGGTGAAAGCATGATTTTAGTTGTTGATATCGGCAATACAAATATATTAATCGGCGTTTACAAGGGTAATGAGCTTGTGGGAAATTGGAGAATGATCACCAAAAATGAAAAAACCTCGGATGAATATGGAATTTCCATATTAAATTTACTGAGCTACAATGATATTAATTATAAAAATATTAATAGCGCAATAGTATCATCTGTTGTGCCTAATGTAATGCATTCATTTGAAAATACTTTAAAAAGGTTTTTTAACATAGAGCCTATTGTTGTAGGTCCCGGAGTGAAAACAGGAATTACAATAATGTCCGAAAACCCGAGGGAGGTTGGGGCTGACAGGATTGTGGGACTTGTAGCAGCCCGCGAATTATACTCAAAGGGCGATACCATCATAGTCATTGATTTTGGAACGGCAACAACTTATGATGTCATAAATGAAAAAGGAGAATACAGATACGGCGTAACATCTCCGGGAATTCAGATTTCGGCAGACGCATTATGGCAGAGAACTGCCCAGCTGCCTAAAATTGAAATCAAAAAGCCTGATTCAATTCTTGCAAAAAACACTGTTACAAGCATGCAGGCAGGATTAGTTTATGGATATATCGGACAAGTAGAATATATTATTAAAAAAATAAAAGAAGAAATGAACAATGAAAATATAAAGGTTGTGGCAACAGGAGGATTCGGCAGGCTTATATCCGATGAAACCTCAGAAATTGATGTATTTGATTCTCTGCTTTTATTCAAAGGATTAAAAATAATTCACGATAAAAACTTTAAATAAAGTTTTGAGGACGGTTATTTTTGTTTTGTACTTTTGAAAAGATTTGTGATAGTTTACAGATCTTTTTTTTCTGAAAACGAAAAGAACCGTCCTTAAATTTTGAAAAAAGGCTTTTAAAATTTTAAAATTGTGTTATAATAATAGAACAAACGTTCGAGTGGAGCAATAAAGGTTGCGACTGCTAATTTGTGGAAGTATGGAGGCGATAGGGTTATGGGACAGATTATAATGCACATTGATGTGAATTCAGCTTTTTTAAGCTGGACGGCAGCATATGAAAAACAAATGGGAATAGAAAGAGATATACGGACACTAGCGGCTGTCATAGGGGGCAATGAGCAAAGCCGCCACGGAATTGTTCTTGCAAAATCAAATTCTGCCAAAAAATTCAAGATACAAACAGGAATGTCCCTTATGGAAGCAAGACAACTGTGTCCTAATTTGCTTGTCCTGCCTCCAAATTACAGTGTTTATGTAAGGGCAAGTAAGGCCCTTAGGGAGTATTTAAAAAAGTATACTCCGGATGTGGAAGTTTTCAGCATCGATGAATGTTTTTTAAGATTTACGGACATAAGCAGGGAGCAGGCTGTCAAATTAGCCTATAAATTAAAAGAAGGTGTTAGGGAGAAATTCGGTTATACAGTAAATGTAGGAATTTCCGAAAATAAACTTCTTGCAAAACAAGCAGGAGATTTAGAAAAGCCTGATAAGTGCCATACTATGTTCATTGAAGAAATAGGGGAAAAGCTCTGGCCCTTGCCTGTGGAAGAATTATTTATGATTGGAAGGAGAACCAAGCCAAAATTAAACAGATGGGGTATTTATACAATCGGAGAACTTGCAAATGCAGATTATAAACTAATATCAACAATGCTTAAATCCCACGGCAGATTAATTTACAATTATGCCTGGGGAAGAGATGTTTCGGTATTCAAGGAAAAAGATCCTATTAAAAGCGTAGGAAACAGCAGTACCTTGAAGTTCGATGTCGAGGACAGAGAAACTGCTCATCTGGTATTGCTGAGCCTGACTGAAATGACTGCTTGGAGATTGAGAGAAGCAAGTATGAACTGCAGAGTTGTGAGCATAAGTATTAAGGATAAGGATTTCGGTTTTAAAATAAAGCAAAGGAAGCTCATGTATTTTACAGACTGTACAAGGGATATTTATATGAATGCATGCAGTTTATTTGACGAACTGTGGGATAAAACGCCTATACGGGCATTGGGGGTTCATGTATCAGACTTGGAATTTTCAAAGGTTAAACAAATTAATATTTTTCAGGATAAATTAAGTTTGAAAAATGAAATTTTAGATAAGGCTGTAGATAAAATAAGAAGCAAATACGGGGAGACTTCCGTTATAAGGGGAGTCTTCGCCAACAGTGATTTAAAGCCTATCTTGGGAGGATATCCGGATGACGAATATCCCGGTATGAGCAGTATTTTATAGAGGTGGTACAATGAAAATTATAAATGAGCCGATAAAAGTAATGGCAGTTTTTTATACAAACGGAAAAATAGAACCTGTTAAATTTAGGATTGAAGATAAAGTTGTGAGAATTGAAAAAATAATGAAGACATATGAAGAAAATATTGTTGGAAATAAGAGAATTGTATTTGTATGCCTGCATAAGGGGAAATATATTTTTGAGCTTAAATATGAACTGGACACTAAGACATGGTACCTTTTTAAGAAATAACTCTTGTCCCTGTTAAGGAAAATCCTAAGTAAGGAATTTGTAAGATTTGAAATATTGTAATATTATGGGCTCAATGATATAATGTTTTGTAATTGTAATGAAGGGGACAGCCTCATCATCAGCTCGAAGCTATATTTCAAAAAGTGATGATGAGTGGTCAATAGCGCTGTCCGCTTTTACTGAAGCAATTAAGAATTATTCTGCCGATAAAGGCAGTTTTTTAAGCTTTGCAGAATTAGTAATAAGAAGACGGATGATTGACTTTATGCGCAGCAAGTCAAGATATGCGCCTGAAATTTCAGTAAACCCTTCATTATTTAACACTGACTCTAAGGATGAAGAAGAATACTCCATGCAGTCAGAAATTGCAAAAAAGATTTCCATTGTTGATGACAATGCAATTAAGATGGAAATTACTCTTATTAATGAAGTCTTTTCGGATTATGGATTCTCATTTATGGATTTGGCTGAGTGTTCGCCAAAATCTAAGAAAACCAAGAAGTCTTGCGCAAAGGCTGTGGCATATTTAATAAAAACCCCAATATTAACAAGCAAAATAAAAATTAAGAAGCAATTACCATTAAATATAATAGAAAAAAATACCAAGATACCCCGTAAATTGTTGGAACGTCATCGAAAATATATTATAGCGGCAGTAGAAATAATGTCGGGGGAATATCCCAATTTAGCCGGTTATATGGAATATATTCGCCAGGAGTTGAAAGATGAAAGCAGTAATAGTTGAAATCAAAGGAAAGCATGCAGCAGTATTGACTGAAAACGGAGTTGTTACTAAAATAAGGAACAAGGATTACCTTATAGGTCAAGAAATAATAATAAACAAGAATAATCATAAATTAATAAGAATGACAGCTGCAGCAGCCGCTGCAATTATGATTTTTGTTACACCCGCGTGGGCATACTTGACTCCTTATTCCTATGTAAGCATAGATGTAAATCCATCCTTTGAATTTTTTATAAACAGATTCGACAGAGTGCTTACAGTGAAAACTTTTAATGATGATGGAAGGGAATTTTATAAAAATATAAATATTGATGGTTTGAAAAACAAAGAAATTCAAAGTGCAGTAACTAGTGTATTAAATGAACTAAAAACTTTAGGGTATATTGTTGAAGGTGAAGAAAATGGCTTAATAATAGCAGCATCAAGCAGATCAGAGGGAAAAAAGGATATCTTATCCGAAAAACTTCGTATTGCTGTCAATGAGGTGGTATCACAGAAAGAAGAGCAAACCTCTGAGCCGGACAAACCCGAAAAACCCGAAATTACAGAAAAACCTGATGACAGTCAAGAGCCTGCCGCCCAGGAAACAGAAATAATTAAAGAAACTGAAGAAGTAACACCTAATAACAAACCGGAAAAACCTGAAGGACAAGACAAAGCGAAAGCAGAAGAAAAACCCGAAAAAGCGGAAAAACCCGAAAGATGGAATAAAGACGAAATACAAGAAAAATCTGACAGATGGAAAAAACCGGGGCAAGAGAAGCAAGAAAGTCAAGATAAATCGGAAGAGCTAAAGAAATGGGAAAGCCTAAAACCGGAAAAACCAAATAAGCCGGATAGAAAGAAGCATGATGTTGAGGTAATAGAAGTAACCAAAAAGGAAGTGGATGAAGCTAAGAAGATGGGAGTAACACCGGGAAAACTAAATTTAGTAGGAAAGCTTCGAGCAGCAGCAAAGGAAGCGGGACATGAAATAAACTCAGATGAATGGCTTGATGAATCAGTTAAGAATATAAATGCAAAAATCAAGGAATACAGAGAAGAATCAAAGCAAAAAGAACACAAGGAAGAGCGAAAACAAAAGGAAGATAATAGAAAGAATAACAAAAACAAAAGCGAAAACAATAATGACCGAGACTACCGTGATGACAATAAGGACCGCAAAGGAAAAAAGAAAGAATAACATTTGACAAATATATTATATTATACTATAGTAGTTTTACCTGTGGGAACATTCCCACAGGTAGATTTTATTGAAAGATATATTAATTTACATAAACCATATTAAGGTGAATATAATAAATGCAAACAATAAAGAAAAGCTTTGGCTTTTGTTTACAGGGGAGTGCAATGATTAATTTTATTATAAAAAAATTCATTAAAGACTATGAAAATGTTAATGACATGAAGGTAAGAGAATCCTACGGTGTTACGGCAAGTGTTACGGGAATAATTGCAAATACTGTTTTAAGTGCAGGGAAGATAGTCACAGGTATATTTTTTAACAGTATTTCTGTTACGGCTGATGGAGTAAATAATTTATCCGATGGAGCATCCTCTGTAATTACTCTTATTGGTTTTAAAATTTCCGGTAAGCCTGCTGACCGGGACCATCCTTTCGGTCATGCAAGAATGGAATACCTGACGGGGCTTATTTTAGGAATTGCCGTGATTTTAGTAGGAATTGAACTGATAAAGTCATCATTTGATAAAATCATGAACCCTTCTAAGACCATATTTTCCATAGAGATGGTAATCGTATTGAGCCTCTCGGTTTTAATTAAACTATGGCTTAGTTTATTCTATAAAAGACTTGGCAATAAAATTTCATCAGCCGCCCTTAAGGCATCGTCAACGGATTCAAGAAATGATGTAATTTCAACTCTAGTTGTGCTTTTATCCTTATTCATTTCTGAAATAACAGGCTATGAGGTTGATGGTTATGTAGGAATTTTAGTGGCATTATTTATTTTATATTCAGGGTATGACATACTAAGAGATATATTAAACCCTTTACTTGGAGAAATGCCTGATGAAAAATTTACTGAATTGATTGAAAGCAAGATTTTATCCTATGAGGGAATATTAAATATCCATGACCTTGTGGTCCATAATTACGGGCCAAACAGGCACTTTGCAACGGTTCATGCAGAAGTTGATGCAAAGGAAAACATATTGCGCTCTCACGATTTAATCGATAATATCGAGAGAGATTTTGCAAGAGAAATGGATATTAACCTTGTTATTCACTTAGACCCTATAATTACGGATGATGAGGAAATTAATGAATTGAGAAGCATGACCGAAAAAAAAGTAAAGTCTATCGACGAAAGGCTTTCCATGCATGACTTTAGAGTTGTTAAGGGAGAAACCCATACCAATTTGATATTTGACGTGGTAGTTCCGGTAGGTTATGAAATAAAGTCATCTGAACTTGTAGAATTAATTGAAAAGGAAATTAAAAAAGAAAATGAAACATATTTTGCGGTTGTAACAGTTGACAAAAATTATGTTTCAACATATATAAATGAACTAAAACAGTAGAAAGAAATATCTTAAGCTTTAGTTGATAAAATTATATAATAAAATTAAATTCAAATTTGAAACAAGAAGAAATATCAGTACTTGAATAAAGCCTGATATTTTTTTGCTTAATTTATACTGATATATTTTAAAAATTAGTAAATTTTTTTTAACATTGACCGATAGATTAGTTAATGATAATAATAAACATATGACTATAACTTAACGAGGAGAGCGTAATGAAAAATACAAAAATTAAAAGCATAAAATTTAAACTAGTTCTTTACTTTTCGATTTTAGTTTTAGCATCTTTAACTGTTATGGGGGTACTAACCGTACAAAGGTCTACTGCAGTTGTAACTCAAAGTACAGAAGAATCTTTAGCTTTATTGGCAATTGATGCAGCTAAATTAACTCAAAGCAGAGTAGAAACTCAACAAAAAACATTGGACATGATTGCATTAGTTCCTAATATGAATACAATGGATTGGGAAATACAACAACCAATACTGCAAGAATTAGTAAGTGAAACTGATTACTTAGATGTCGGTGTTGTTAATATGGACGGAGAAGTACAATATTCAGATGGTTCAGTCAATAATTTAGGGGATAGAGAATATGTAAAAAAAGCATTAGCAGGTGAAGCAAATGTATCAGATTTGATTGTAAGCAGGGTAACTAACCAAGTGGTCTTAATGAATGCAACACCTATACATAGAGATGGAGAAGTTGTGGGGGCCTTAGTAGGTAGAAGAGATGGCAATACTTTAAGCGAAATTACAGATGACGCAGGCTTTGGAGAAAGCGGATATGGTTACATTATAAATAAAAGCGGAACATTAGTTGCTTATCCTGACAGAGAAAGAGTACTAAATCAGTTTAATCCTATTGAAGAAGCAAAAAATGATGAAAGCTTTATATCAACAGCTGATTTTTTTGAAA
Organism: Tissierellia bacterium; assembly: GCA_012519555.1. Lineage (GTDB taxonomy): Bacteria > Bacillota > Clostridia > Tissierellales > Sedimentibacteraceae > Sedimentibacter. The sequence continues at coordinate 14,810 of JAAYPY010000014.1, forward strand.
AAGTTATATTAGAAAAATCAGGGGTAAGTAATTATACTTTAGAAGGAAAAGAATTATATGCAGGGTATTCACCGATAGAAGGTAGTGATTGGTTTTTTGTTATTACGGCAGATAAAAGTGAAGTTTTATCTTCGGTAGATGAATTGCAAAGTGTTATATTTAAGGTTGTATTATTTGTTTTGGCAATCAGTATTGTTTTAGTTTATATTGTAGCAAGTTCAATTGCTAATCCGATAACTGTTGCAGTGCAGCACTCAAATAAAATTGCTTCACTGGATTTAACGCATAAGGTTTCGGACAAAATTATGAAGAGAAAAGATGAAATTGGTAATTTGGCACAATCATTACAGACTATTACAGATTCTGTTAAAGAAGTTATACATGAAATCAGCCACACTTCTTCACAGGTTATGACCGCTTCGGAAGAATTAGCAGCTGCTTCGCAGCAATCTGCAACAGCTTCTACAGAAATATCACAAACAATCGAAGAAATAGCAAAGGGTGCTTTCGAACAAGCAGAAAGCACACAAGAAGGCTCTATAACTGCAAATGAATTAGGTGAATTTATTGATACCAGCCTCTTATATATGGATAATTTAAATGTACAATCAGATAAAGTATCAGAAGTTGTAAATGAAGGTCTGACTGAAATCGAGAGTTTATATAAAATTACAGAGGAAAACAGTGAAGCAACAAATGAAGTAAAGGAAGTTATTATACAAACAAATGATAGTTCAATAAAAATCGGACAAGCAAGCAATGTTATTTCTTCTATCGCACAACAGACTAATTTATTAGCTTTAAATGCTGCGATTGAGGCAGCGAGAGCAGGTAATGCAGGCAAGGGATTTGCAGTTGTTGCAGAAGAAATCAAAAATCTTGCACTACAATCGTCTCAATCAACAAAAGAAATTGATGAAATAGTAAGTGAGCTTCAGATAAATGCTCAAAATGCCGTACATACAATAGAAAGAGGTTTAGCAATAACCGAAGAGCAGACGAAAAGTGTAATTAGAAGTAAAGATAAATACTTACTTATAGACAAAGCTATGCGAGAAACAAAAGATACCATACATCAATTGAGCATTTCCGGCAAACAAACAGATGGTGCAAAGTATAAAATACTTGCAAGTATGGAAAGTCTGTCTGCAATTGCTGAAGAAAACTCTGCTGCTACTGAACAGGCCTCTGCATCTATACAAGAGCAGGCTGCTTCTGCCGAGGAAATTTCTGCTACAAGCTTAGGATTAACTACTTTAGCTAAAGGGTTACAATCATTGATACAAAAGTTCAATATTTAATAAATAAGGCTGAGTTTCTACTCAGCCTCGGGCTTATCTTTTGTTACTGCATCCTAAAACATTTCTCATTTTATGGGCAACCATATCTTTAATTGCCCTTCTTCCCGGTCCTAAATATTTTCTTGGGTCAAATTCAGAAGGATGTTCAACAAAATATTGTCTGATACATGCAGTAAGAGCAAGTCTTAAATCTGTATCAATATTTATTTTGCATACTCCCATTTGTGCAGCGCGTCTTAACATTTCTTCAGGTACTCCTGCGGCTCCCGGGATTTGTCCCCCGTATTTGTTGCATAGGTCCACAAATTCTTTGGGTACCGATGATGAACCATGCAAAACTAAGGGGAAATTAGGAAGAAGATTTGTTATAGTCTCTAATCTCTCAAAGTCTAAGGAAGGATCACCCTTGAACTTATAAGCACCATGACTGGTTCCTATTGCAATGGCTAATGAGTCAACTCCTGTTCTTTCCACGAATTCAACAGCTTCCTCAGGGTCTGTATATGTAGCATCTTTAGTTTTAACCTTAACCGCATCCTCTACCCCTGCCAATTTACCAAGCTCTGCTTCTACTACAACTCCTTTGGAGTGAGCATATTCAACCACTCTCTTAGTCAGGGCTATATTTTCTTCAAAAGGATATTTAGAGCCGTCAATCATAACAGAAGTAAAACCATCATCAACACACTGCTTACAAATTTCAAAGTCTTCACCGTGGTCTAAGTGAAGACAGATATCCAATCCTGTGTCTTCAATTGCCGCTTCCACAAGCTTTCTTAAATAAATAGGATTTGCATATTTCCTTGCACCTGCTGAAACCTGAAGTATAAGCGGTGCATTTTCCTGTTTTGCTGCATCCACTATTCCTTGTATGATTTCCATGTTGTTTACATTGAAGGCACCTACAGCATATTTGCCCTCATATGCTTTCTTAAACATTTCTTGAGATGTTACAAGAGCCATTCCTAATCCTCCTATGTATTGTACTATTATGTTGATTATACTACAAATCGGTATAAATAACATCTCTTATTTAAAAGTTTTTTTGAGTATACCCCCATCTCCTTGGCACAGAAGGAAATTGGAGAAACATAAAGCATAAATAAGATAAAATAAGAAAAACCGATTAAATAATGTATTATCAGCAATAAACCGGTTAAAATAGAGGTTGAAAACATAAGGGCAAATGAGTAATATAGTAACAGGTGTTAGCACTCTTTGAAGTTGAGTGCTAACAAAATCGTATGTTAAACATTAAATAAATAGGAGGAATTCATATGACAGTAAAACCATTAGGCGAAAGAATAGTTATTAAAATGACCGAAGCCGAAGAAAAGACAAAAAGCGGCATAGTATTGCCCGGAACAGCAAAAGAAAAACCGCAAGTGGCAGAAGTTCTTGCTATTGGTTCAGGAATTACAAACGATGAAAAGAAGAAAGACGAAATTAAGGTTGGAGATAAAGTTATTTATTCAAAATTTGCAGGAACTGAAGTAAAGATTGATGGTGAAGAATTAATTATTATTAAATTAGCTGATGTATTAGCAGTTATTGAATAAAAAGGAGAGATATTATGGCAAAAATAATTAAATTTGATGAGGATGCACGCCGCTCAATGGAAAGAGGCGTAAATGCTTTAGCAGATACGGTTAAGGTTACATTAGGACCTAAGGGGAGAAATGTAGTTTTAAACAAGACATTTGGTTCACCGCAAATCACTAATGACGGAGTTACCATAGCAAGAGAAATTGAACTCTCTGACCCTTATGAAAACATGGGAGCACAATTGGTTAAAGAGGTTGCAACAAAGACAAATGATGTAGCCGGTGATGGAACTACCACAGCAACATTATTGGCACAAGCAATTATAAGAGAAGGACTTAAGAATGTTGCAGCAGGCGCTAACCCCATGATACTTAAAAAGGGTATTGAAAAAGCAGTAAAGGCAGCAGTGGAAGAGCTTAAAAACATAACAAAGAAAGTTGAAACATCCGAAGAAATTGCTCAAGTAGCATCAATATCCGCGGGTGATGAAGAAATAGGTAAATTAATATCACAAGCGATGGATGTTGTTGGCAAGGATGGCGTTATAACTGTTGAAGAATCCAAAACTATGGGAACAGAGTTAACTGTAGTTGAAGGTATGCAGTTTGACAGAGGGTACTTATCAGCATATATGGTAACCAATACGGAAAAAATGGAAGCTGTTTTGGAAAATCCGTATATTTTAATAACAGACAAAAAAATCACAAACATTCAGGATGTGCTTCCTATATTAGAGCAAATAGTTCAAACAGGAAGGTCATTGGTTATTATAGCAGAAGATGTGGAAGGTGAAGCTTTAGCAACATTAGTAGTAAATAAATTAAGAGGAACATTTAACTGCGTTGCAGTAAAGGCACCGGGATTCGGTGACAGAAGAAAAGAAATGTTAAGAGACATTGCAATTCTTACAGGCGGTCAGGTAATATCCGAAGAGTTAGGTTTGGATTTAAAAGAAACAACTTTAGAAATGCTGGGAAATGCCGGAACAGTTAAAATAGATAAAGAAAACACCGTAATAGTAAACGGTGCAGGTTCTAAGGAAGAAATCGAAGAAAGAGCTAAACAAATCAGAGCTCAGCATGATGAATCAACTTCTGAATTCGACAGAGAAAAGCTAATGGAAAGATTGGCTAAACTAACAGGCGGAGTAGCAGTTATCAATGTTGGAGCAGCTACAGAAACTGAAATGAAAGAAAAGAAACTGAGAATAGAAGATGCTTTAAATGCTACAAGAGCAGCAGTTGAAGAAGGCTTGGTATCTGGAGGAGGAGTTGCATTATTATCTACAATCGGTGCGGTTTCCAAGGTAGCGGAAGAATTGGACGGAGATGCAAAGACAGGTGCTAAGATAATCGAAAAATCATTGGAAGAACCACTTAGACAAATTGCAATCAACGCAGGACTTGAAGGTTCGGTAATTGTTGAAAAAATCAAAAATAGCGATAAAGGTCTAGGCTTTGACGCATTGAACGAGAAATATGTAAATATGATTGAAGCAGGTATCGTAGACCCTACTAAGGTTGTAAGATCAGCCCTTCAAAATGCAGCAAGCGTAGCTGCAATGTTATTGACAACAGAAGCAGCAGTAGCAGATGAACCTAAAGAAAATGAACCGCAGATGCCAATGGGCGGCGGTGGAATGGGAATGATGTAAATTCCGCAAAAAAGGAAGGGGAAACACCTAATATAGGGAAGCCTCCGGAAGAACATTGGGGAATATCCCCATACTAAAAGATTAAACAGCCAATAGTGCAAACTGTTGGCTGTTATTTTTTTATAAATTTATCTAATATTTTTAATAAAGGTGACGATATTAATTATAGAATATATCACGAGGTGAGATAATGGATAAATATGATGACATGCATACAAATATTGAAGAAGAAGATATCATGAAAAATAAATACCTTACTTGTTTTATTGAAGAACAAGTATACGGTATTTCAATTGTTGATGTTGTTCAAATAACCGGCATGCAAGAGATTACGGAAATACCGGAATTTCCTAATTATGCAAAAGGAGTAATCAATTTGAGAGGAACTATCGTTCCGATAATTGATTTGAGGTTAAGGTTGAAAAAAGAGGGAGCTCAATATGACGAAAGGACATGCATCATAATAACAAATATTGAAGGCTTATATATTGGATTTATTGTTGATTCCGTTAATGATGTTACAAATATATTCGAAGATGATATATCCGCTCCTCCTCAGATGGGTAATGGCTATGTTAATACTTATATAACCGGAATAGCAAAATTAAACAATGAAATAGTTGTATTGATTGATCTTAAGAAAGTTCTTAATGAAAAAGAAATTGAATCCTTCAACATGATTAATGAAGAAATTAAGGGAGCATAAAAATGGAAAATAAAAGTTTACAAGAAACTCAAGAAGTTCAGGTTATGCAAGATGCTATTCCATGGTTGATATTTAAGCTTAATGAAAAACTATATACTGCAAACAGCAAATATATTACATCAATTGTTATTAAACCCGATGAAGTTACATTAGTTCCCAATGTTCCGAAATATATTGAGGGGTTGATACATTTAAGAGGAAATGTAATTCCATTAATAAACTTGAAGTTATTATTAAAGATAGATAATGAATCAGAAAAAAATACTGATGAGCCTGAAGCTAAGGTTGAAATGGTTGTAGTTTTTGAAAAAGAAAACACCTTTATGGGACTTGTAGTAGATAGAGTACTATCCGTAGAAAATATTTCTGCATTTGAAGAAACCGAAGAGTTAAAAAAGTTGAATAATAACGGTTTTATAATGGGTGTAGCAAAGGGATATAAAAGTGAAGACATACTTTTAGTAATAAATGAAGAAAAAATAATGAGTGAAGCATAAAAAGAAAAAAATAACTAAATTTCTTTGTATTTTTACCGATGTATATCATGTAATACAAATAAATGAGATTTGAGGTACATATATGAAAATCCAAAATATTAACAATAATAACCATATCAACTTCAAGAGCAGTTCAAATGTTAATAGGAAGGAAGAAGTTAACAAAGCAAATAAATATGACCTAATAGATATCAAAGCTAATAATATTAAGAATAATGAAAAGGGTGATGATAATATCAGCCTCCATTCTATTAAGAGAAAATTGTTAGCAGAGATTAATGAAGAAACGAGTGTTGATAAAATTAACAGAATTAAAGAAAGCATAAATAATAAAA
>JAAYPY010000015.1 GCA_012519555.1 Tissierellia bacterium
GGGTCCGTAAAAAATTCAACAGCAGATGTCATTTTTGAGCCGTTAGCAACCGCATTGTGAAGTATGGCAAAGCCGATGATTTCTTCCTTAAGCTTTGCAAGAAGAGTTACATAATTAACATCCGGTCTTTCATTGTATCTGTAATTTAAATATTTATAATCCCTAACCAAAAGAACCTTATATTTTGATTTATATTTATCCCAGCAATTTTGAATTTCTTCCGGAACCTTGTCAAGTATTTCAAATTTGATTTCTTTATCCATCTGCCCTTTTAATTTGTTTTTCATATATACAGCATAGATGGAATTTCCCAGCTCCGCTAAGAAACCTATTTTTATTCTTCTTTTTAGAATATTGTTAATCAATATGGGCTTTACATATACTTCTTTTTCAAAAAGAGTAGGCCAGCCGAATCTTTGATAGGCAGGATAGGATTGGTCATTTGCCAAGCCTATTACCACATCCACGCCATCCTGCTTCCCCCTCTCACAGGAGTTTTCCGTCATAGTTCTAAAAATACCCTGTCTTTTATAGTCCGGATGAGTCATGGATTTTACAGAATGAGCAGTCAGCAGAGTTTTTCCGTTAACATAAAGCTCGTTTGGCAAAAGCCCGTCACAGCCGATAACCTTATCCCCTTCCTTCAATAGATACATCATATTTCCTGATTTATTGTAAGGGTTTTTGTCGAACAGCCATTCATACATTTCCTTCTTAGAGTTTGTTGCTTCACCGAAAGAGATTACCGACAATTCTTCAAATCCCTTAAAATCTCTATCCATGTCCAATCTTATTATTTCTCTTTCCATATTTCCTCCGATGATTAGCTCAGATATTTCCCTTTAATGTATTTCATATGTTATTTTATAATAATAATTATTGTATGTAAATAAAAAGTAATAAGAAATTATAAATACTCAAATGTTACAATTTTACACTCTTTGCATCTCAATGCAGGAACCTTGTTTGATTTTCTAAATGACATAGGAACTAAGTATTCATCATATATGTCAAACAATCTTGATACTCCGTCTATAGACCACATTATTTGCTTTGGCGAGTGAATAAATCCCTCTTCCATCTCTTTTCCACACTTAGGGCAAGAACATCTGCTTATTTTTCTTTCCATTATATATACACCTCAACTCTCAATAATAATTGTACCCCTGTCACCTTGTCATGACAGTACCCCCGTCCCTTGTCATTTTAATTTTACTATGGTAACGCCGTCGCCCCCTTCATTGAAGGTGCCTAATCTTGATTCCTTAACATGCTTGTGTTTTTTCAAGAACTGTGTCACTCCTTCTCGCAGAACTCCTGTACCTTTGCCGTGAATTACCTGTACTTCGTTCAAATTTGACATAAAGGCATCATCCAAATATTTATCCAGTTCCAGCAATGCTTCATCAAGATTGTATCCTCTCAGGTCAAGAGTAGGATTAATTGATGAAGTTTTTAATTTAACCATCCTATTAGTATTGTTTTTTTGTTTTATTTCTTCATCAGATTTTATCTTTCTCAAGTCTGA
>JAAYPY010000098.1 GCA_012519555.1 Tissierellia bacterium
CTGATGTTTATTGCAATAAATACATGACTTGTTTTAGAAGGTCCGCTCATATCAGTTATGTTTTTTACCTCCCCTGTCATGGAGGTGCCTGTCAAGATTCCCGTCATCAGGTCGATTATCAAGGACAATCCCGAACCTTTCACTCCGCCTATGGGAACTAAACTGCCTTTTAATGCTTCCTCAGGATCTGATGTAGGAACACCGTTAACATCCAATCCCCAATCTAATGGTATTTCCTTATTCTGCAAAGCAGACATCCTGATTTTGCCTCTTGCAACCGTGGACATAGACATGTCCAATACTATGGGGCTGCAATTCTTGGCAGGAACTGCCACAGTCAGCGGATTCGTACCCAAAAGAGGTGTCTTTGTCCCAAAAGGAGCGATTGCAGGTGAAGCGTTTGTCATAACAAGTCCAATCATATCTTCCTTTAGTGCTAACATTGAATAATAAGATGCTACACCGAAGTGATTAGAATCTTTTACGGCTACCATTCCTATTCCATAAAGCTTTGCAATCTCCATTGCGCGTTCCATTGCCTTATGCCCTGCTACCTGACCCATGCCGTTATCTGCATCTAAAACTGCAACAGCTGCTGCATTATTTTGTAAAAACTTCATGTCTGCATTTTGATTAACAAGACCTTTTTCCATCCTTGCTATATAGGTGGGAAGTCTTACAATACCATGAGATTGTACATTTCTAAGTTCTGCAAACATTAAAGTATCGCTGATTATTTCAGCATCCTTTTGGTCAACACCTGCTTTTATGAACATCTCTATGCAGAATTCCTTTAATACATGCAGGTCATAAACTATTGGTTTATCCATAAATTCTCCTCTCCCGAATATAATTATAGCTATTTATGTATAAAGCAATTATTGTGCCAAGTGCGTTTTTAATTTTTAAAAAGTAAATGTTTATAAATTATATGCCTAAATTTCAACAAAAAATAATACAACCTATTTAATATTTTCTATAAGCTCTTGTTTTTTTAAAAGTTTGTATGCGTTTTCCTTTTCAAATTGTAAAGTTTGGAAAGAATGAAACGTGAAATGAAATACTGTATACTGTAAATAATGTTAATTATTGTAATATTTTTTAATTCTGTTGCAAATAATAGCCAATAATACTATAATTGTTTAAAAGGAATGTCCCGGGGTTTTTGACCTAAATGTTTCCAATTCTAAATAATAGAGGTCTTATTAATGACTGAAGATGTTAAGAAAAAATTTATATTAGATGTTGCTTTTATAGTTACGGCATATGCGGTTCTTTACTTTATCTTTGTTTACATGATTCATTGGGTCATGCCCTTTATTGTCGGCTTTTTAATAGCCTTGGCTTTAAGGCCTGTTACAAGATTTGTAAACAGATTTGTCAGGAGTACCGGAAAAGGTGTTGCTCTATTTGTAATTACAATGTTTTATATTGCTGTGGCATTAGTAATATGGTTTATTGCATCATTTTTAATCACTCAAATCACAGAACTTATTTACACAATGCCAAGATTATATTTTAACAAGATAGAGCCCTTGCTTCTTGAGTTTAATGAATGGATTGTTACAAATGCACAAACTGTATCACCCGATGTTGCAAGCACCATTTCACAAATTATAACAAACGGTATAAATTATATTGCAGATTTTATAAAAAATATATCCATTTCATTTGTTCAATTTGCTACAAAACTAATATCCAATTTTCCGCTGTATTTAATATCCGTAATATTTACAATTGTTCTTTCGGTATTTATAAGCTTGGAATACGATAATATAACAGCTTTTTTCAGAAGACAGATGCCTGAAAAGTTTAATGAAACCTTTGAAGAAGCACGAATATTTGTAACCGGTACCTTGTGGAAAATGATAAAATCCTATTTGATAATCATGGTAATAACATTTATTGAATTATATGCAGGCTTGTCAATATTAAAAGTCAAATATGCACTGCCTATTGCTTCCATAGTAGCAGTTCTTGACATTCTTCCTGTATTAGGAACAGGCGGGGTAATTATACCTTGGGCTCTTGTTGAAATAATACTGAGTAACTATTTCTTAGGATTTGGTTTGTTTATTTTATACATTACAGTGACTGTTATAAGAAATATTATCGAGCCAAGAATTGTCGGCCATCAAATTGGTTTGCATCCTATAATAACAATCACTGCCATGTATGCAGGATTAAGGCTGTTTTCGGTTGTAGGTCTTTTAATAGGTCCGGTGGTTGCCATAACAGTTAAATACTTAAATGATGAAGGAAAAATAAGATTATTTAAATGATGAGATTAGGCAGTCTCATTTATAGAAATGATATTTAAAAAAAGCAAGGCTAATAACCTTGCTTTTACTGTTTGGGGACATTCCTTTGTCCCCACACCTATTATTTCTAATACCAGCCTCTTAACTTCATAACTTCAGCAACCTTCTTAACTGAAATCATGTAAGCAGCCTGTCTGATTGTACATTTTTGTTCTTGGTGAAGATCCCAAACGTCATTAAATGCTTTAACCATTTTAACTTCTTGTTTTTCTTCTACTTCTTTTTCTCCCCAATAGTATCCTTGCAGGTTTTGTACCCATTCAAAGTATGAAACCACTACTCCGCCGGCATTTGTTAAGATGTCAGGAGTAACAGGGATTCCTCTTGCATTCAATACTTGGTCAGCTTCGGGAGTTGTAGGACCGTTAGCTGCTTCACACACTAATTTAGCCTTAATTTTTTCTGCTACTTCTTTTGTTATAGCATTTTCTAAAGCTGCAGGAATTAATATATCAACATCTAATTCCCAGAATTCATCAAGGCTGATCATTTTAGCCTTCGGATAGTCAACTAAATTTCTATGTTCATTGAAATAAGCCAACATATCATTAAAGTCCAAGCCATCTTCGTTGTATAATGCATATGTACCAACTTTTGGTGCCCATTCTCCAACAGCTACTATTTTGGCTCCTTGTCTTTGAACATTTTTAACTGTGAAACGACCTACATTTCCAAATCCCTGAATGGCAACTTTCGCTTTTTTAATATCAATTCCGAATTTTTTTGCTGCTTCCCTTGTAATTACTGAAACGCCAAAGCCTGTTGCTTCATTTCTTCCTTCCGAGCCGCCCCATGCTACAGGTTTTCCGGTTATAACACCTAATGCTGAAGTTCCGGTTAATTTGTTGTATTCATCAACCATCCATGCCATAATTTGTCCGTTGGTACCTGCGTCAGGTGCCGGTATATCTTCTTTTTCTCCAATGTACTTATAAAGTCTTTGAATATAACCTCTTGAAATTCTTTCTAATTCCCCTTGAGATAATGTCAATGGATCGCATATAACTCCACCTTTACCTCCGCCGTAAGGAAGTCCCATTACACCGCCTTTAAATGTCATCCAGATAGAAAGGGCTTTAACTTCTTCCAATGTTACACCTGGATGGAATCGAACTCCACCTTTTGTGGGACCAACTGCATCATTGTGCATTGCTCTGAAGCCTTTAAACGATTTCATGCTTCCGTCATCCATTCTAATAGGAATGTTAACTTCAATAACTCTTTGCGGTTCTTTTAAAATTTCATACACAGCAGGGTCTAATCCTAAAGCGTCACAAGCAGTTTTTACTTGCATTTGAGAGTTTTCCAATGGATTTAAATTCTCTTTTGCCATTACTATACCTCCAAAATATTGATTTAAGAATTTTATCTCTTAAATATTGTCAACATAATAACAATATTACCGACAATCTATTCTATCATTCTATTAGTATTATTTCAAGGATTAAAAAATTTAATCTCTTTTATTTGCTAAAAACAGAAGCTTTACGGCTTCCGTTTTTTTGTTTTATTTGCTTTCTTTTTTCATCTTATTGTAATAATATGTTAGAGAAAATAAACTTTCATTTAAATGGACATTTTCCACATATACATCTTCAGGCATTTTTAAATCCTTTGGAGCGAAATTCCAAATAGCTCTTATGCCGCAGCGAACTAATTGCTCGGCAACCTGCTGGCTTACACTCTTTGGGGTACAAATAACCGCAATGTCAATATGCTCTTTTTTAAGAAATTCTTCTAAATCATCAGAATCCATTATCAATGCATTCCTGATTGACAATCCGATAAGCTTCGGATTTTTATCAAACAAAGCAACCACTTCATAGTCAGCCTCATAAAAGCCTGTATAATTCGCAATTGCCTGACCTATATTTCCTGCACCTACAATGATTATTTTATACTTCTTGTCTAAACCAAGTATCTTTCCAATTTCATTTCGCAGATTTCCCACATCATAACCAAATCCCTGCTGTCCGAATCCTCCAAAGTTATTTAGGTCCTGTCTTATCTGTGAAGCGGAGAATCCTGTCATATCACTTAATTCCCTTGATGAAGTTTTATTAACTCCAACTTTGTTTAACTCCCCTAAATACCTGTAATACTTAGGCAGCCTTCTTATTACTGCTGGTGAAATTCTATCATTTTTTTCCATATGCGCCTCCTGTTGATATATTTTAACAATCTTTAAGTAACTTTGCAACATATTTTTATAAATAATAGAGAAATTTTTCACAATATTTAATTATAGATTTTTCATAATAACACTTTCAATAACATTAACGGCTTCTTCGCAAGCATCGCTGCATTTTTCAAGGCGATTGTATGCTATGGTCCATGTCATAATATCTATAGCATCCAAAGATGTGAGATGGAGCTTCCTCACAATTTCAGTATAAAGGTTATCGCCTTCTTCCTCCAACTTGTTGACATTAATAATTATATTATGGATTTCCTTAGACTTTTTAAAATTTTTAAATTCTTTGAATGCAGCAATTAATTCTTCGCAAGCGGCTAAAATCAATGCTGAAAACTTTATAGCATCTTCTTTGATGACCCTTACATTGTACATATACATATGAAGAAGCACATCTTCGATACAATCTGTAATATCATCAATTTTATGAACCAATTGCAGAATATCTTCGCGCTCAATTGGTGTAATGAACTCTTTTGCTAGTCTTTTAGTTATTTCATGACCTTCTAAATCAGCTGTGTGCTCTATCTCATGCATTGTTACCATGTTTTTTTGCAATGTTTCCTTGTTGTAATTTCGCAACGTATCATCCAAGAGTTTTGCAGCCCTATAACTATATTCAGTTAATTTTATAAATCTGTCAAAATAATCAAATCCATTTCTTTTAGCCATTTTTCACCTCAAATTAAAATATAATAATAAATAATTTAGCCATTAAATATCCTATTATTCCGCATCCGGGAAAGGTCAAAATCCATGTCATAACCATTTCTTTTACTATTCCCCAATTTACCGAAGATAACCTTCTTGCTGCTCCCACTCCCATAATTGCTGTAGTCTTTGTATGAGTAGTGCTTACAGGTATTCCTGTCATTGTGGAAATAAACAAGCATGTAGCAGCTGCCATATCTGCCGAAAATCCTTGGTATTTTTCAAGTCTGCACATATCCATTCCAACCGACTTAATTATTCTATAACCTCCTATTGATGTTCCAAGCCCCATAATCAATGAGCATAAGAGCATCATCCATAAAGGGATTTGAAAATTAGTAATATCAGCTTGTCCCTTAGCTAAAAAGATGCCAAGCATAAATACGCCCATAAACTTTTGTCCATCTTGAGCACCGTGCATAAATGCCATAGCTGCGCCGCTTAAAACCTGTGCATGTTTGAAAAGTTCATTTGCTTTTCTTCTGCTCATAGACCTGAAAATTATCTCCACTGACTTTACAACAATCCACCCTGATATAAATCCTAAGAAGGTAGATAATCCTAATCCGTACAATACTTTTATCCATTCACTGCCGTTTATCCCGGATAGCCCGTTATGCAAAGCAATGGCAGCACCCGAAATGCCTGCAATCAAAGCGTGGCTTTCACTGGTGGGTATCCCAAACCACCAGGCTGCAGTTGCCCATGTAACAATTGCAAATAAGGATGCGCACAATGCTACTAATGCATCCTTGGAGTTGCCTCCAAAATCAACCATATTGTAGATTGTTTGTGCTACATTTGCATTAATCATGGTCATAATGAAAACGCCTAAAAAATTAAAAATTGCAGCCATTATAATTGCTGAACGTGCCGAAATGGAACGAGTAGAAACACATGTGGCAATGGCATTGGGCGCATCAGTCCATCCATTGACCAAAATAACCGCCAAGGTAAGAATTGTTGTTATCAACAACATGGGGTTATGAGTAATCTGCATTAAAAAATCCGTAAAAGATATTGCCATCTTATTCTCCGTCCGTTACTAAAATTTACGTGAATTATTTTAGACTTACTAAAATCTTTCATACATTACTAATATATCACACTATTTGATAAAATTCTACTAATTTATTAGGTAATAATTAAGAGTTCTGTAACGCTTTATTATCAAGTTGAATAGTATATTCGTAAGACTATTTTAGGAGGATGAAATGAAAAAAATTATTTCTCTACTTATTGTTGTGTTGCTTATCACATCTGTCCTGTTTACGGGATGCAGCGAAAAACCTGCGGATTATCAAAAGGTTCGCTTGATAGAAGTAACTCACTCTATTTTTTACACGCCTCAGTATGTTGCACTTGAAATGGGATTGTTTGAAAAGCAAGGTCTGAGTATTGAGCTTACTAACGGCGGAGGTGCCGACAAATGTATGGCAGCCATGGTAAGCGGTGAAGCAGATATAGCTTTTATGGGACCGGAAGCCAGTGTTTATGTATATCTTCAAGGAAGAGATGACTTGGCGGTGAACTTTGCTCAGCTTACACAAAGGGACGGCTCCTTCATAGTAGGCAGAGTACAAGATGATAACTTTACTATTGACAAATTAAAAGGTCATACCATTCTTGGCGGCAGAAAAGGCGGAATGCCGTTAATGGCATTGGAATATGTATTAAAACAAAACGGATTAACTCCCGGAGTGGATGTTGATGTTAGAACGGATGTTCAGTTTGATATGATGGCGGGAGCATTTGCTTCTGGAGAAGCAGATTATACCACACTCTTTGAGCCATTGGCTTCAACCTTTGAACTTCAGGGAAACGGATATGTCGTTGAATCCGTAGGAAGGCTTGCAGGATATATCCCCTATACATGCTACAGCTCATTGGAAAGCTATATTGAAAAAAATCCTGAAATTATCCAAGGATTTTCAAACGCTCTATACGAAGCAATGGTCTGGGTAGAAGAACATAGTGCCATGGAGGTAGCTGAAGTAATATTACCTCAGTTTGCCGATTCAGAAGTTGAATTCTTAGCTGAAATAGTTCAAACCTATAAGGATTTAGATGCTTGGAATCCTGACCTTGTACTTGGAGAGGATGGTTATAACAGACTTATTGAAATAATGAAGTTAGCAGGTGAAATAGAAGAAGGTGCTCCATATTCGGAAATACAGACACCTGATTTTGCAATAAAGGCAAAAGAAAACTACAAGAAATAGACAAAAAAAATCCGAGGAGCACTTCCTCGGACTTCTTTTTGTGTCCCCATACCCTAGTACTGGTTAAAGGCTGGTCTTGCATTATTATCATCAAAATACAATCCCGCTGCTTCAAAAGTCAATCCTTCAATGTTGAATTCAACATCTCCTATATCATACTGCTCTAAACACAGGACTACAATTGAACTCATATCCTTAAAATCCTGCTCCGACAGTTTTACTGCTTCAACCCCTAAATTAACAAGAGCCGTATCTCCAATAACCTTGACATCCCTTAAATTAATACCTAGAGGTATATTGTTGCTTAGTGTCGTATCAGCAGGAGGCCCTTCAAATAATTTCTCAACAACAGCCACTACCGGATTGCCAATCTTATCTGCTGAAAATGTTATAGGAACATAGTGCCCCATAACTTCAGTATCGGGTGCTTTGAAATAAACAGTATAATTAGCTCCATCTGCAGAACCGTATAGATTAATATTTTCTCTTTCGAATCCTTTATTGATCGCATATCCGTTGGAAAGAGAAGTCAATTCCTGACCATCTACCAATAATTCAACCTTATCAATTGTCGGGAATTCCGTAAGTGCATATGTAATGGCAGAAATCATGTTTTCTTCCTGCTTAAGTGTGGAAGTATTTAAAATATTTTTGCTGAAATCTACTCTGCATACACCATCTTTTATTGACATCCCTCTTATTTCAGTACCTTCAGGGATTACGCCATGAAGCCCCGATTGTGCAATTCTTTTTTCTGTTTCACTTCCCGCTACCATACCTCTAAGTGTTGCTTTTGCAATTCCTTCTTCCCATGGTATTTTAGTGTTAACCGGAACTACAAAGCCGTATTCATCTTCATAATATGCCAATATGTTTGTCATTTTAACTTCTTCATTAGGTGTTGTAACAGTTTCAATTACTTCCTCATATGCTTCTTCTCCGATTGTGTCTTCAACTATTTCAAATTCTGAAAGATCAGACAAATCGGCTATGTCCGGATTATTTTCTTCCTTCAGACCCACCATCATATCTAAGGTGCCGCATGCAGTTAAGAATGCTGCTATAAAAATAATCAATATCAGAGATATTATTTTATTTTGAGCCAATTTCATACCCTCCTCACGCCTTTATATATTATTATATTTAGCATGTACCCAGGATATGATAATTATTTAAATATTATTTATATGATGCAGTCTTATATGAGCTGCTTTATTTTCAATAACTGTAACGCTTTTTCCTTCTAAAGCTTCTGTAACTTTTCATCTATTGATTTGAAAACATTTATTTAGTTTTTATCCAACAAAAAACATGAAACAAAATGGTCTGAAGAAACCTCTAAAAGGTCTGGATCTTCATGTGTACACCTTTCAAAACAATAATCACAACGTTTAGCAAATCTGCATCCGGGTTTTACGTTAATAGGACTGCTTACTTCTCCCTTAATAAGTGTAAATTCTTCGTCCCTCTTAGAAATATCCGGCTCAGGAATTGCTTTTAGAAGAGCCTTTGTATACGGATGTAAGGGATTGTTGAACAACTCGTCAGATGGTGCCATTTCAACACACTTCCCAAGGTACATAACCATTATTTTAGTAGAAATGTGCTTTACCACACTAAGGTTATGAGTTACAAACATATATGTAAGCCCCAGCTCCTCCTCCAAATCCATTAAAAGATTTAAAATTTGAGCCTGAATGGAAACGTCCAATGCTGAAACCGGCTCATCACATACGATAAATTTAGGGTTTAGTGATAATGCTCTTGCTATTCCTATACGTTGACGTCGTCCTCCATCCAACTCATGAGCATAAGAATTTGCATAACGTCTTGCTAACCCTACCAAATCCATAAGCTCTGCTGCACGGTTATAGGTATCAATTCTATTTTTATATACTTTATGAATAAACATATACTCTGCTATTACATCTATAACAGACTTACGTGGATCAATGCTTGAATATGGGTCCTGAAAAATTATCTGAATATCCTTTCTCAGCTCCCGTAATTTTCTTGCTTTAATTTTTGTTATTTCCTTGCCATTATAATATATTTGACCTGATGTAGGCTCAATCAGTCTTAAAATAGTTCTTCCCAAGGTGCTTTTGCCGCACCCGGATTCTCCCACCACTCCCACTGTTTCTCCGGGATATATTTTTAGATTGATGCCGTCTACCGCATGAAGTCTAGCACCGCCATTTAATTTAAACAATTTTTTTAATTCAACAGTTTCTATTAGCGGAGTTACTTTATTATTTTCCATTTTTACCTCCTGCTTTCCCACATAATTTGTCAGTAAACAAATGACAGAGCAAAGAGTGAGTTCCTTCAGTTATAGTATTTGGATGAACCTTAGTACATATATCCATGCAATACTTGCATCTGGGAGCAAACACACATCCTTCGGGAAGATTTGTCGGGTCAGGCATCAAGCCCGGTATAGAATTTAGTCGTTTTGTCCTGGAAGCAAGGTTTGGTATAGAGCCAAACAATCCTTCGGTATATGGGTGATGATTCTCTCCAAGAAATATATCATAAACTGTACCTGCTTCAACAATTTCTCCTGCATACATAACAGCAACGTCATCACATGTTTTTGCTACGACTCCCAGGTCATGCGTAATCATTAACATTGATGTTCCCAGACGATTTCTTAGTTCTTTAATCATCATCAGCACCTGTGCTTGTATTGTAACATCCAATGCGGTAGTTGGTTCATCT
Source organism: Tissierellia bacterium (assembly GCA_012519555.1). Classification (GTDB taxonomy): domain Bacteria; phylum Bacillota; class Clostridia; order Tissierellales; family Sedimentibacteraceae; genus Sedimentibacter. Next base: position 10,170 of record JAAYPY010000098.1, read on the forward strand.
GCAATAAGAAGCTTTGGTTCGCAGGCAAGAGCCATGGCAATTACTACTCTTTGTTTCATACCCCCTGAAAACTGATGAGGATAATCTATTTTCCTTGATGGGAGTATTCCAACCATAGTGAGTTTTTCATCAACTCTTTTTTCTATTTCCTCTTTACTAATTCCTTCATTATGCATAATAATGGCCTCGGCAATTTGGTCACCTACAGTCATAACAGGATTTAGACTTGTCATAGGATCCTGAAAAACCATGGCAATTTGACCGCCTCGTATTTGACGCATATTATGCTCGTCCATATCAAGGAGATCGTCACCTTCAAATTTAATACTTCCGCTTGTTACCTTCCCGGTATTTTCCGGAAGAAGTCTCAATATTGACAAAGCAGTTGTTGTTTTGCCCGCTCCTGTTTCTCCTACCAAACCTAATGTTTTACCCTTACCAATTTTAAGGCTGATGCCGTTTACCGCCTTGACAATTTCCAGGTCTGTTTTATAAATAACCGACAAATTATCTATGTCCAAAATCAACTCGTTCATAATCAAACAATCCTTTCCAATTCAGTAATTAAGATTTCAAATGGGGGTCCAGGGCATCTCTTAGGCCGTCACCTATAAGATTTACGGAACATGCAGTCAAAACAATTGCCATAGCCGGGAAAAACAGCAAGTGAGGAGAGGTACGCATAAACTCTCTTGCTTCGGAAAGCATCAGTCCCCATTCCGGTGCCGGCGGCGGCATCCCTAAGCCTAAAAAACTTAAGGTTGACTCATACAGTATAATCTTAGAAACATTAAGTGTAGTATTAACAATAATAACTCCCATTGCGTTAGGCAAAATATGAGATGCTATAATTCGCGCGCTGCTTGAGCCACCTGCCCTTGCAGCTTCCACATAATCAAGTTCCGCAAGATTTAGAACCTGTGAACGAACCAGCCTCACATAATTTGTAAAATATGCCAAAGTAAGAGCCACCAACAAATTTGTGAAGTTGGCACCAAGTGCAAATACTACAGCCATTGTAAACAGTATATCAGGAACAGACATAAAAATATCTAATGATCTCATAATAATACTGTCTATTTTCCCTCCAAAGTAACCTGCAATTGCTCCTAAGGCACTGCCTACTATACAAGATGAAATAGTGGCTAAAATGGCTATCGATATGGAAGTTCTTCCTCCATGGACTATGCGCGCAAACACATCGCGCCCATAAGAGTCAGTTCCAAACAGGTGCGTCATTGAAGGACCTTGAAGCTTATTGGCAAGATCCTGCTTTGTAGCAATCGAATAAGGCACGATAACATCTGCAAATAACAGAATTAACAGTATAATTGAAAGCATGACCAATCCTATGACAGCACCTTTGCTTTTCTTAAATCTTCGCCATATTTCCTTTGACTGACTTTGTTTTTTAAATGATATTTCGCTATGTTTCATAGCATTGTTCATTGTTGTATCCTTCATAACATTATCCCTTCATTTTGGCATACTTAGCCTTTATTCTCGGATCAATATATGCATATATAACGTCAACTAACAGCATAACGATTGTAAAACATATAGCAATCAATATTGTCCCTGCAATAATAACAGGCTCGTCCTTGTAGGTTATTCTATCAACAATCAAGCTGCCTATGCCCGGAATCGAAAACAACTTTTCGGCAACAACAGCTCCTGCTATAAGCATTCCAAGATTTAGGCCTATATTTGTTATAATGGGCAGCATTGCATTTTTTAATGCGTGCTTCCATATTACTATATTTTCAGGTGCTCCTTTTGCACGTGCAGTACGTACGAAATCCTGTCTTATTGATTCCAGCATTGAAGATTTTGTAAACCTCAGGTTCATTGCAGCCGGCGGTATGGAAATGGTGAGCGCAGGCATTATATAACAACTAAAGGAGCTTATTCCGTAGGATGGAAGTAAATTCAGCTTTAGTGAAAATATAAACAGCAAGATCATTCCTAATACGAATGAAGGTACGGCTGCAATTAAAAATGCAAAAATAGAGGGAACCGTATCCCATAAGGAATATTGTTTTACCGCAGCGTATATTCCTAATGGTATTCCTATAATCGAAGATAAAACAACACCCATTAAGGCCAATTTTATTGTTACAACATACCTTGGCCATATTTCTGCAAAAACAGATTGCTTGGTAAAATAAGATATGCCGAAATCCTGTTTTACTATCATATTGTAAATATAATTAATATACTTTTGTATAAATGGAAGATCATAACCCAATTCATGATTAAGCTTGTCAATGTCAGCTTGAGGAGCTGAAGAACCAAGCATTGCACGGGCAGGATCTCCGGGAGTTATATTCATTACAAAATAAATAATTAAAACAACCCCTAATACTGTGGGTATAAGAAATAAAATCCTTTTAATGATATATCTATACATTCTTTTCTCCTTACTTTCTTTTCTATTTATGGCATCTCCCAAACATTATAGGGAGATGCCATAAATTAGACAAATAACTTATATGCAAATTACATTTAAATTATTTCCAGCTGAATGTACGAATTTTATAAAATGATGGAACAGGAGTTCCGATTTCCAAATCCGAAGCCCATACAGTAGGAACAGGCTTAGATAAGCAAGGAAGCAGGGTTGCAGAATCCATAACAATTGACCACAACTCTGTGTAATATCCAACACGTTCCTCAATATCAGATGTGGAAACACCAAGATCCACAAGCTCTTCAAGACGTTTCCAGTTAAAGGGACCGTCCTTGTACTTAACAATATACATACCTACCGATTCGCTATGTACCATCTGTCTTATGTTATTAAAATCAAAGTTATTGGAATCGGCATATATACAAATATCATAATCCTGGTCATATAATCTTGGCAATACCACTGCAGAGTCCATTACAGATACTTCAGCCGTAATTCCTACATCCGCAAGATTTGCCTGAAGCACTTGTGCCATTTTAGCCTTATCTCCGGTGTTTGCTCCGTAAGTAAGAATGGTTCCCACATCTACTCCATCAGGATATCCAGCTTCTGCTAATAGTTGTTTTGCCTTATCTTTATTATACTCATATGTTTCAAATCCGTCTTTAGGTGAAGTAGCAACATATTCAGGAGGCATATAGTAAGGGGTTTCTACACCGTAACCGTTACATGCTGCAGAGTTCATATCCTTTTTGTTTACAGCATAGAATATTGCCTGACGTACTTTGTCATTAGCAAGAATGTTATTGTTAGTAGGAGATAAATAATTTACACCCAAGAACAATACGTCATTGCCTTTTGTTAAGGAGTTATTATCACCTGAAGCACTTAATAGGGCTTCCCAGTCTGTTAAAGGAGCATCTTCTAAATAATCAAGCTCATTGTTTTCAAATGCTATAATTGCAGCTGCATCATCAGAAATAACCCTGTACTCAACTTTTTTAACAGCCGGAGCACCTCTCCAATAGTCCTCGAATGCACTAAGCTTTATGTTTGTTGCCACATTGTATTCTGTTACATAGTATGGGCCTGTACCAGCTTTGTGGGGTATTGTACCAAACTTGTCCCCTTGCTCCAAAACTTCTTTCTCGCTAACTATCTTTATACTGAAAAAAGTATGATCAATTGCAGAAAAAGGTGTTTTTAAGGTTACTTTTACAGTACTGTCGTCTATTTCAGCCACATCTTCAATCATGGATGTAACATAATTAAATCTTGGATTTTTCATTGCTCTTTTGTAACTGAATACAACATCCGATGCCTTCAAGTCTTCTCCGTTTTGGAATTTAACTCCATCCTGTAGAGTAATTGTATATTCCAATTGGTCATCACTTAAGCTTACATCTTTAGCCAGCTCTTTATAATAACCACCTTTTGCCTCATCCATTCCGTAGAGGCCTTCAAACATCTGATGCCACACCTTGACTGCACGTAAACTTGTAGACTGTTCCCAATCAAGTGATGGTACAGAGTCTGATACCCTGAGTTTAAGTGTTCTTTCCTCGGGAGTTTGATTGTTCTCCTGTGTTACAGGTTTTCCTGAACATCCCGAAATTAATCCTGCAACCATTAAAACTACTAAAACGATTGCTACTAATCTTTTACTCATTATATATTTCCTCCAATATTTTAGTTTTAAATTTTTTGTTACCTTAACTTTCCTCCTTCTGTAATAAAAATGTTAGCAATATAATCTTATGCAATTTCCGTACCAAAAAAAGTGGCAGAAATTTTAAAACTATATAAATAGATATTTATATTAATTCTGACATAAACAAATCAGAAAAAATATACAATGTCTTTTAACTGCTTTACACATGTTGAAAAAAAGCACCTTTTAATTCTATCATTTTTTTTCATCTTCTGTCACTGTAAAATTTATACAGTTGATATGCCTTTCCTTGACAAACCAACGTTTTTCCTATATTATTAACCTTAGCACAATTAGGAGAAAACAATGTTGAGAAGATATGTAGAACAAATTTTAAGTATATATAATTATATAGACGGTATTTTGGTTACCAATAACAAAGGAATAGTAGAGTATTACACAAACTATAGGCCGGACATAAACAATTTAAAGGAAAAGGATGTAGTTGGAAAACACGTATTAACCGTATATCCTACACTAAATGAAAAAACAAGCAGTGTTATGAGGGCACTAAAAACCGGTAAGTCCATATTTAACGAATTTCAATCTTTAGTTTCATATAAAGGACAAACAATAAATGCAATTAATTCAACACTTTTAATAAAGCATAACGAAGACATCATAGGCGTTGTGGATGTTTCCAGATATGTGGATGACTGTTACCAACGTCAGGATATAGTTCTGTCAATTAAAAGCAATGAGCAAAAAAAGTCCTTATATACTGTTGATGATATTATTACTGATTCGATTAAATTAAACAATATTAAAGAAAAAATCAAAAAAGTTGCACAAACAGACTCTACGGTATTAATTTATGGAGAAACAGGAACAGGAAAGGAATTGGTGGCACAGTCCATACACACGAGCAGCAACCGTAAAAGTAAACGCTTTGTATCACAAAACTGCGCTTCCATACCATCAACACTGTTGGAAAGTATCCTGTTTGGAACAGTAAAAGGAAGCTATACCGGAGCGGAAAACAGACCCGGATTGTTTGAATTAGCCAATGGCGGAACCCTGTTTTTAGATGAAATAAACTCAATGGAAATAAATGTCCAAGCCAAAATACTTAAGGCAATCGAAGAAAAGAAAATTACCAGAATAGGCGGAATTGAACCTATTGATACAGATGTAAAAATAATCTCTGCAATAAACGAGGAGCCTTCAGTATGTTTAAAAGAAAAAAAGCTTAGAGAAGACTTATTTTACAGGCTTAGCGTTGTTCAGTTAGATTTGCCTCCCTTAAGAGAAAGAAGGCAGGACGTAAATTACCTAACAAAGTATTTTATTGACTATTTTAACAGCAAGATGAACAGAAATATAATTGATATATCCGAAGATGTAGAAGATATTTTTCAAAAATACTCCTGGCCTGGGAATGTCAGAGAACTAAAAAATATAATAGAAGGTGCCTTTAACTTAACTTCATCTCGTATTATTCAAAAAAAGGATTTGCCTGAATATATTTATAGAATTCCGGTAAATAACTCAAATTTTGAGATAAATGAAGACATTTCACTCAGTGAAGCAGTTAAAAATTATGAAAAAAAATTAATAATTAATGCAATAAAAAGCACGGAAAAACTTACCGATGCTGCAAAAAAACTTAAAATAACAAAACAAAATCTCCACTATAAAATGGAAAAATACGAAATAGATAAGAATAATATTTATTTTCAGTAAAATATTACTTTACAAATTAGTAAAATTATTTTTACTAATTTTTTTTATCTCTTTTGCAGCCTTAATTTTTTTTAAATCAAATTTATAAACATCACATGTATTTACATTTTTTTATTATTAATTAGGTATTCTGATATTTTGCTTTTAATCTAAATCTCCTTGGTAATTGTAACCTTTATTGCTAACAGTTCCAAAATTAGTTCCTTGCTTGTCGCTATATATGTGGCACAAGAATTGCAAGAAATGAAGTCAAGCATAAAAAGATAGTATAAGGAGCTGAAATAATGAATAAAGAAACGGTAAAAATAGATATCGACGCTATTGCCGGAGAGCGCTGGTTCCCAAAAGAATCAAATTTTGAGGATGATATGGAGCTTTATTGGGGAGAATGGGGTGTGTGTTCTGAAGTAGATGACCTTAAATCAGTGCTGATGTACAGACCGGGAAAAGAAGTAGAAAGTTTTAACGCAAATGAAGTTAGATTTTCAGATGAGCCTATCGATGTTGAATTAATGAGAAAGCAACACGATAACCTTGCACAAATATATAAGGACCACGGTGTTAAAGTATATTATGTGGAAGAGCAGAGAGAAGACAGACCCAATGCTGTTTTCTGCAGAGATTTAATGTTTATGACACCTGAAGGAGCAATTGTTACAAGACCTGGTATGTCTGCCAGAAGAGGAGAGGAAAGATATATCGCGCAAGCTTTAGCTAAGCTTGGTGTTCCGATATTAAGAACAATTAACGGAGACGGCATATTTGAAGGTGCCAACGCCATGTGGGTTAACAGAAAAACCGTCGTTTTATCCACCAGCAGCAGAACAAATAGAAGTGGTTATGAACAAGTAAAATACGAGCTTGAAAAAATGGGAGTAGAAAATATTATACCTATGCAAATCCCTTACAGCAATATACATATAGACGGTATTATGAATATGGCAAGTGAAGAAATAGTTTTTATTCATGCATCACAAATACCTTATGATGTATGCGATGCTCTTAAAAAATGCGGCTGCAAAATATTAGAGGCTCCCTCTACAACGGAAGTGCGAAATACATTTGGCTGCAACTTTGTAGCATTGAAGCCGGGTTTGATTGTTATGCCGGAAGGAAATCCAAGATGCCAGGAGCTTTTGGAAAACAACGGCATTAAGGTTATAACTGTCGACGTGTCTGAAATAATGAAAGGTAAGGGAGCAATACACTGTGTTACTGCTTTCTTAAAAAGAGGACAGTAAAAGAGATTTTATGAAAAGGAGCCGTAATATGAATACAAACGCAACAAAAATAGATATAGATGCTATACCGGGTGAACGCTGGTTCCCGGCAGAAACAAACTTTACAGACGAGATAAATCTTTACTGGGGAGATTGGGGAGTAGCCTCCGAAGTTGACGATTTAAAAGCTGTTCTTATGAGAAGACCCGGTAAAGAAATAGAAAACTTTGACTATAAGGAAGTAAGATTCAAAGGTCCTATCGACGTTGACTTATTTAGAAAACAACATGATAATTTAGCCAAAATTTATACAGATCACGGAGTTAAAGTTTATTACGTCAAAGAGCAAAGAGAAGACCGTCCAAATGCTTTGTTTATGAGAGACCTGGTTTTTATGACCCCTGAAGGAGCCATAGTAACAAGGCCGGCTATAGCTGCCCGAAGAGGCGAAGAAAGATTTGCTGCCAAAGCACTTTCTGATTTGGGTGTGCCTATTCTTAAAACCATAACAGGAAACGGAACCTTTGATGGAGCTATGGGATTGTGGATTGACAGAAAAACTGTTGTATTAGCGTCAGGAGTAAGATGCAACAAAGACGGATATCAGCAAGTTGAAGGTGAATTAAAAAGAATTGGCGTGGAAAATATTATACATATGCAAATTCCATACGGTCATGCACATATTGACGGATTATTGAACATTGCAAGCAACGACACAGCAATGATACATGCCTCTCAGGTTTCTTATGATGTTTGTGATGCTTTAAAAAGAAAAGGCTTTAAGCTTTTGGAAGCACCATCTCAAACTGAGGCAAAAGAAACCCTTGGAATCAATTTTGTAGCAATTAAACCGGGACTGGTTGTTCAACCTGAAGGAAATCCAAGATGCAAAGAGTTATTGGAGAAAAACGGTATTAAGGTTATTTCCATTGATTTTTCAGAAATACTAAAAGGCTGGGGCGCTATTCACTGTGTTACTGCTTTTTTAAAACGGGGTTAATATTATTAGCAAATCAATTTCTGTGAAATTTTACTTAGCAGCATCCTGAAATCAGGATGCTGTCATATTACTTTTGTTTCATCATTATAATACCTGACATTAATCCTCTTTTTCCTTTTTGTCCTCTGTGAGAAAAGAATAAATCATTGCGGCATTTAGTACATAAGCCTGCAATTTCAATATTTTTTTCGTTCATTCCCTCTTTAATCATATTGAATTTATTAATTTCCCACAAATCAAAATGATACTTCTCTCCCATTGTGACCATAAATTCCTTATATTTAATATCCGTAGAGATAAACAACTCTGCAACATCCTTATCTACTTCAAAGCAGCACCGGCCTAAGGATGGGCTGATTGCGGCCTTAATATCAGAAGGATTGCTTCCAAGTTCTGTCAATGCCTTTACCATTTTCCCCGTTATATTAGACATGGTCCCTCTCCATCCAGCATGGCTCAGCCCGATTAATTTTTTCACTGGGTCATAAAAAAACACTGCATTACAGTCTGCATGAAATGACATCAAAGCAAGATTTTTCTTGTCTGTATAAATACCGTCTATATCCGTATACTTAGGATCCTTCATGGCCCTGCCCTTATGATTTTCGTCCACATACATGATATTATTGGTATGGGTTTGGGCTGTTTCAACAATATCCTCTATATTAATACCTAACCTTTCAAACACTATCAGATTGTTTTTTCTGACATTTTCTTCGTCATCTCCTGTACCAAAGCCTATGTTTAAGGATTCATAAGCACCTTTGCTGACACCGCCCTTTCTTGTAGTGAAGCAGTGCACAAGGTCATCATATTCATCCAAAATGGGAAATGTTAAATATATAAAATTTTCTATTTCATTTAATTTATACATAATAATTCCTCTCTTAATAAGTTCATTATGGAATTTATATCTATCGAGAAAAATGTAATACATTTCATTTATTATACCATAGCTATATAAAATTTTTATATGATTTTATAAAAATATATGTTAAAATAATTGTGTACCTTTGCACCTAATTAAAACAACAAAAAACAACCAAGACAGTCAAGGAGGTCATATGATTATTTCGCCTGTTTTTGATAAGGAGAGCAGTAAACCCCTGTACATACAATTATATGAATATATTAAGACAGAAATAACCTCAGGTTTATTAAAGCCTGATTCAAAGCTGCCTTCTATCAGAGAAGCTTCCTCCACATTGAAGCTAAGCAAGACAACAATTGAAAATGCCTACAGCCAGTTAGTGGCGGAAGGTTATATAGACAATTATCCTAAAAGAGGTTACTTTGTATGTGATTTAAGCGAATATAATTTTGATATAGAGCGAGTATACAAAAATACCATGGAATTCCATGATGAAATAATATATATAAATGATGGTATCGATAAAGAGAGTTTTGATGTTCCAACCTGGAAAAGGTTGTATAATAAAGCGATTTCTGATCCGAAAACAAAGATTTACAACAGCTGCTCAACTCAAGGAGAGGAATTCTTAAGAGAGGAAATAGCAAACTTTGTAAATACTATGCGAGGAGGTCACACTAGTGCTCAGCAGGTTATTGTAGGAGCTGGAGTTCAGTATTTGTTGGGGATACTTATAGGGATAATTGAGGAAGACTATAATACTCTTGCCATTGAAAAGCCGGGCTTTAACAAGGCAGAATTTGTCTTTGAGGACTATAACTTCAAGATCAGGCACATTGAAATTACTGATAATGACTTTCCTGTTTCACGACTAAGAGAAAGTGATGCCAAAGTAATATACATCAGCCCCTCTCACCAATATCCCCTTGGCACCATAATGCCTGTTAATAAACGAATGGAATTGTTGGATTGGGCTTACAAAAAAAACGGTCTTATAATCGAGGATGATTATGATTCCCTGATTAGATACGGCGGGATGCCCATACCAAGCCTTCAAGGTCTTGACAAAAATGATTGTGTTGTATATTTAGGTTCCTTTTCAAAAATGCTGCTTCCATCCCTAAGGATAAGCTTCATGGTTATACCGAAAAAGCTTCTGCCTAAATATAATCGAATAAAGGCCCGTTACTCACAGTCAACCTCTAAAATTGACCAAATTGTTCTTGCAAACTTTATGAAGGATGGTTATATGGTTAAACACCTTCGTAAAATTAAGCGTATTTACAAAAAGAAAAATGCTTCTCTTATATCCAATTTAAAAAATCTTTTCGAAGATAAGTTGGAAGTTAAAAGTTCTGATTCCGGTCTTCATATTGTATGTGAAGCTAAGACCAAAAAAGATAAATCGGCTATAATGAAAGATGCGCAAAGTTTACGCATCCTTATAAATATAATCCGTATCAAAAACAACAAGCTTATGTTTTCTTTAAACTACAGCGGTGTAGACTTAAATAAAATAACTGAATTTACCAAACTTTTAGAGAAAGTGTTGTTTGAGTGACTTTGATTCTTTGTTCTTAAACAAATCTTTGTACAGCTCCCCTACCAACAAGGGTATGAATGAAAATGCAGTTATTAGCTGCCAGTCGAGAATAGTGAGGGCCACTACATCGAATACTTCGTTCAAGGCAGGTATGTATAAAACCACAATGGTAAGCATGAAGGATGCAAAAACTGCCTGAATCATTCTTATGTTGGTGAAAAATCCTATTCTGAACAAGGTATAATTCTGTGACCTTGAAGAAAATGCTCTTAAAAGCTCCGACAAAATCAATGTTGTAAAAACTACCGACCTTGCATGAATCAAACCTCTTCCCGTACCATACATTTTCATTGCCCAATAGTATGACAGTAATGACGCAAATGATATGGCAAGTGCCTGAAACACAATTCCTCCAAGCATTTCCTTGTCAAGTATTGCTTCCTTTGTACTTCTCGGGGACTGCTTCATAATGCCCGGCTCTGCACTTTCAACTCCCAATGCCATTGCAGGAAAGCTGTCCGTGACAAGATTCAGCCACAAAAGCTGTATGGGAAGGAGGGGAACCTCCCAGCCTAATATGATGCTTATAAAAACTAAGAGAATTTCTCCTATGTTACAGCTCAATAAAAAGAATACAAACTTCTTAATATTGGAGAATATTGTTCTTCCTTCTTCCACAGCATTTACTATGGTTGCAAAATTATCATCAGTGAGGATAAGATCTGCTGTGTTTTTAGCCACATCCGTACCTGTAATTCCCATTGCAACCCCTATGTCTGCCTTTTTAAGAGCAAGAGCATCATTGACTCCATCACCGGTCATGGATGTAATATGACCGTTTTCCTTTAATGCTGTGACTATTCTAACCTTATGCTCAGGCGACACCCTGGCATAAACCTTGATTTTCTTTACAATTTCTTTTAACTCTTCATCCGAATAATTATTTAGGTCTTCACCCATTATGGCCTGTCCTTCATTCTCTACCATTCCTAATTCTTTTGCAATGGCATAGGCTGTTTCCTTATAATCTCCTGTAATCATTACAGTTTCAATTCCTGCTTGTCTGCAATGAGCTATGGACTCTTTAACCTCAGACCTTGGAGGGTCAATCATTCCCACTAAACCCACAAATATCATGTCACTTTCAACCTGCTCAAAGCTAAGTTGTTCCGGTAGTCTGTCCCATACCTTGTAGGCAGCAGACAGAACTCTTAATGCTGAACGTGCAAATTTAGTGTTTACCGACAGTACCTTGTCCTTTAATTCTTTGTTGAAATCAACAATCCTACCGTTAATGGCTATTTTGCCGCATTTACTTATAACAATGTCAGGAGCTCCCTTTGTGAAGGAAACAACCTTTCCTTCAATATAATCCGAGTGAAAGGTCGTCATCATCTTTCTTCCGGAATCAAAGGGAAGCTCAGCAATTCTTGGATAAATCATGTTGAGCTGCTCAGAAGTTTGACCTAACTTGCCGGCAAAAGCAAGAATAGCTCCTTCCGTAGGGTCACCGATGATTTTATAGGTCCCTGTGGAATTATCAAGCTGAGCATCATTTGACAGTGTGCCAATGGACACTAAGTTTCTTAAATTAGGAAGCGAGTTTATTCCGATACTCCTTCCCTTAAGCTTTACATTTCCCTTTGGCTCATATCCTATTCCTTCAACATCCAAAACTCTGTCATCAACATATGCTTTTACTACTGTCATTTCATTTTGTGTCAGGGTTCCGGTCTTATCTGAACAAATAACCGATGTTGCGCCTAATGTTTCAACTGCCAAAAGTTTTTTAACAATAGCATTTTTGCCGGCCATTCTGTTCATTCCGATAGCCAAAACGATTGTAACAATTGCAGGAAGCCCCTCAGGTATTGCTGCAACTGCTAAACTTATGGAGGTTAAAAGCATATTTAAAGCTTGTCTTTTTTGATACATGCCCACTATAAATACTATAATGCAAATGGCAATTGTTAATGTTCCAAGAACCTTCCCCAATTGATTTAATTTTATTTGCAGAGGTGTATCTTCTTCGTCGTATGTCTGTATCTTTACTGCAATATTACCGATTTCAGTATTGTGTCCCGTTGATGTTACTACCCCCTTGCCTCTGCCATAGGTTACTATTGTACTTGAAAAACACATATTATGCCTGTCTCCGATTCCCACAGTACCTACTATTTTTGCTTTGGCATCTTTTTCAACGGGAACTGATTCCCCGGTTAAGGATGCTTCCTCAATTTTTAGATTTGAACTTTCAAAAAGTCTTAAATCAGCAGGAATTATATCGCCTGCTTCCAATACCACTAGATCTCCGGGAACAATATCTGAAGCAGGAATTACTGTTAAGTTGCCGCCCCTTACAACCTTGGCATTTGGCGCACTCAGCTTTTGCAAGGCTTCTACTGATTTCTCTGCCTTCCCTTCCTGATAGATTCCAAGAGCTGCATTTATAACCACTATTGCTAAAATTATTATCGCATCTTCTTTCTCACCTACAAAGGCAGATACCCCTGCTGCTATAAGCAGAATGATGATTAAAAAATCTGCAAACTGTGCTGCAAACTTAGATAAAAAACTTTTTTTTGCCTGTGCTTCCAGTTGATTTTTTCCATAGGTTTCAATTCGCCTTTTTGCTTCCTCTTCACTGAGACCTATACTTAAATTTGTGTTTAGTTCCTTTAAAATTTCATTTTTGCCTTTGTTATACCATTCCAAATTGTTTTCCTCCCCTAGTAATTTCTTGTTATTAACATTGGTATAATATATTGGCGATTTATTAATTTATTCCAACTTTTGCAGACAAACTTTATCTTTGCTTTTGGGAATGTTATAAGTGATTCCTTATTTGTAAAGAAGTGATTTTTATGTTAAAATATAAATAATTAAGGGGAGGTGTTACTATAAAATATAAGATTAATGCTGTATATTTCAGTGCAACCGGTACAACCAAAAAAGCAGTAAAAAAGCTTGCACATGAATTAGCGAAACACTTTAAGGAAGAAACAATTAATTATAAGGATTTTACTTTACCCTCCGGAAGAAAAGAATCTTTGCATTTTGCCGGCAATGATATAGTGATTCTAGCAGTTCCTGTGTACGCAGGCAGGGTACCAAATGTATTGTTGAATTACTTGAAAAGTGTGAAGGCTGATGGGGCAAAGGCTATAGCAATGGTGCTTTACGGCAATAGGAATTATGACGATGCACTGTTAGAATTAACAGACATATTGAGGATGAATGGTTTTAATATTAGTGCAGCAGGAGCTTTCATTGGCGAACATTCATTTTCCAAAATTTTAGCCAAGGACAGGCCCGATGAAAGCGATTTGGAAAAGATAAGTGAATTTGCCAAGCAGATATATTTAAAAATATCTTTAAAAACAGAAGAAGAACCCCTTATACCCGGTAACAAGAAATACAGAGACTATTATAAGCCAAAGGATAAAAGAGGAGATCCTGTTGATATAAGGAAGGTTACACCAAAAACCAATAACGGCTGTACTGATTGCAAACTCTGTGTTTCAGTTTGTCCTATGGGCTCCATTGACTACAATGATGTTTCAAAACTTAACTATATTTGCATTAAATGCGGTGCATGCATCAAAATTTGCCCTGTAAATGCAAAGTATTATGATGATGAGAATTATTTAAATCATAAGTATGAATTGGAAATTGACTTCGCAGAAAGAAAAGAACCGGTGACATTTTTATAGTGGAGTGTACCATATTTCGTGTAAATGGATTTGCCCGAGGAATTTCCCCGGGCAAATCTTTGATTTATTTACCTATAGCTTTTAATATTTCATCTTTAGCCCAAGAATCTTCAATATCTGTAAATCTATTATTATCCAACATATCTAAATTCAATCTGTCCCCTAATAGTCTGTTAAGTATAACAACCATTTCTGCTCTTGTAATTTCTCTATCCGGTCTAAATGTTCCATCAGGATATCCGTTTATCAGTTTTGAAATGGAAAGTATCAAAGTTAATTTTAATGTAAATGTAAAACCGGAACTCTTAAAATTAGCTGAGAAAAGTTCATTACAAATAAAGGTTAATTTACAAAGTATAGATCGTATTATTACAAATTTGCTTGGTAATGCAATTAAATTTACTCCGGAAAATGGCTGCATAAGTTTGCAATTCGATTTATCAGCTGACATGAAATATTTGATAATTCAGGTTTCTGATTCCGGTATTGGAATCTCAGAAAAGGAATTACCGCATATTTTTGATAGATTATATAGGAACTTTAGAGCATTTAATAACAAAAGTAAAAGCAACGGTTTAGGTCTTGCTATAGTACAAGAGCTTGTGGAGTATCATGATGGCGAAATTTGGGTAGAAAGTGAAATTAATAAAGGAAGTGATTTTTTAAAAGTCCGGATAAAGTATACAGTAATGAAGAATTATTTAATGAATTATGGGGAATTGAAAGTTTAAATGATTATAGGACAATTATGGTTCACATAAGCAACATCCGAAGAAAAATTGATATAGATAATAATAAACCTTCTTTTATACAAACTGTAAAAGGGGCCGGTTATAGATTTAAGACACCAACCTTTAATAAATGAAGCGAGAATATTCTGTATAGATTGGATGGCACCTTAGGCTGATTTAATTACAGCCTAAGGTGCTCTTATTATAAAATTATTTTGACATTCCTTAAGGTTTTTTCCCTAATATTTGCCCCATACGCACTCCCATAAGAGAAGACATCATCAATCCTCTTGTCCAGCCGCTGGCATCCCCCAAACAGTATAAGTTTTTGACATTAGTTTCAAATTCAGTACTGATTTCAACCTTGTTGCTGTAAAACTTTACCTCAGGTCCGTAAAGAAGAGTTTCAGTTCCTGCAAAGCCTGGCACCACTATGTTTAATGCCTCTATAAAATTCAAAATATTCGTCATTGTTCTGTAGGGCATGGCTGAAGTAATATCCCCTGCAATCGCATCCGGCAATGTAGGTCTAACATTTGACCTGGACAGTTCATGCTGCCATGTTCGTTTACCGTCCAAGATGTCGCCGTATCTTTGGACTAAAATTTTTCCGTCTCCAAGCATATTTAAAAGCTCAGCTACCTTAGCGCCATACTTAATAGGCTCATTAAAGGGAGTCCTGAAATTATGCGAGCTTAAGATTGCTAAATTAGTATTGTTTGTTTTCCTGTCCTTATAGGAATGCCCGTTAACAACTGCAAGATTGTTGTCATAGTTTTCTTGGCTTACATAGCCTCCGGGATTTTGACAGAAGGTTCTTACCTTGTCCTTATAGGGGCTGGGATAACCGATTAACTTTGATTCATATAAAATATTATTTACTCTTTCCATTACTTCATTTCTTACTTCCACCCTCACACCTATGTCAACAGTGCCTGCCCTGTGGTCTATCTTATGCCTTACACAAATTGATTTGAGCCAGTCTGCTCCCTTTCTGCCTGCAGATATAACAAGCTTATGGGCGTAGATTTCTTCATTGTTCTTTTTCTTTGATGAATCTGTTACAATAACACCTTTTATTGCACGATCTTCGACTATGATATCGACTGCTTCTGTGTTAAACCTGATTTCAATTCCTTTGTCGATTATATAATCTTCAATTCTCTGATAAATTTCTTGTGCTCTTTCTGTACCTAAATGTCTTATGGGGCAATCCACAAGCTTTAGTCCTGCTTCAATGGCCTTTCTTCTTATTTCTTTGATTTCTTCCTTGGCTTCGACACCTTCAACCTTGCTGTCAGCTCCAAATTCAAGATAAATTGCATCAGTGTATTCAATCAGCTCCTGTGTAAAGTCATATCCTATCAATTCAGGTAAATCTCCCCCAACCTCCGGGCTTAAGGATAATTTACCGTCAGAAAATGCTCCTGCTCCTGCAAAGCCTGTTGTAATATTGCAATAGGGCTGGCAATTGATGCATTTCTTGGTTTTATCCTTAGGACAATTTCTCTTTTCAATTGCCTTTCCCTGTTCAATTATCAGTATTTTTTTATCGGGGTTTCCTCTGATTAGCTCTAAGGCTGTAAAGATCCCTGAGGGTCCTGCCCCTACTATTATTAAATCGTATATCATAATTTTTTTCCCTTCTTTCATTCCGAAACGCATCATTCTGAGGCTTAAGCTTTGCTGCCTCAGGGTGACACTCATTATACTATTAAAACTATGTCATTCTCCTTAAGTCCAGACAATACTTCCACATTGATATCATCTTCAAGACCGGTTCTTATTTCAATTTCTGTTTCATTATTCCCCTTTATAAGGGTCACATACTTTTTATTCTCCTTTTCATAAACAGCATCCTTGTCAACCAATAATACATCATTTTTCTCCTGTAACACAATCTCTATATCCACCTCCGAACCCAATTTATAGTTTGTATCGTCCAAATCTGCCTCAATTCTGATGCGTTTTTGTTCAACTCCAAGGTCGGAAAGCTTAGATTGCGCTTTTGGATAAACCCTGCTTATCAATAATTTCTTAACCACTTGGTCATCATCCACTATATTAAAATCCATTCCTTTAATAATTTCCATAGCATCTTCGGCCAACACTTCCACATAGATACCTAAATTTGAGTCATCCTGAATTTCAACAACAGGAACGCCTGCCTGTGTCATGCTGCCTTGATGAACATTTAACTCTGTAATCACTCCGTCAAATTCAGCCCTGATTGAAGACTGCTCCATATTCTTCTCCAATATTTGTTTTTGTATGACTACTTCATCAATTTGAGCTTCATATTGTTTTTTTACATTTGATGAAACACCCTGAGTAGACAAGCTGTAGTTGTTGTTTGCTTCTTGTAGCTGGTTTTCCAAGACTGTAACCTTATTTTTAGCTTCATCGTATTCTACTTGACTCACGGCATTATTTTCAAATAAGGTTTCAATTTTTTCAAGATTGCTTCTTGCATAAGTGAGATTAGTTTCAATGGTGCTTATGTTAAGCTTTAAATTCGAAATTTCCTGAAAATCAGCTCCTTTTATGGATTCGTTGTAAGATGCGATAATTGCCTCAATTTGCTTGTTTGCCCTTTCGATTTCCAAATCATAGTTGTTTTCATAAATTAAAATTATGTCTCCCTTTTTTACCCTGTCTCCCACAGACACATTAAGAGTTTGGACTCTTTGACTCATATCCGAGTAGAAGGTATTAACTCTTTTTGAAAATACCGTTCCCGTTTCCTCCACTGTTTTTTTAATACTCCCTAATTTAACCTGAGAAGTTTCAAGTTGGTCTGTCTGCCCTCCCAACAATAATGAGGCTATGATGAAAACTATTATTATTACCCCGATTGTTATAAGATATTTTTTCTTTTTCATACTTCCTCCACTCTAAGTAATCCTGCTTTTCAGTGCTTGCATAAAATCCAATTTTTTAATTTTCACATATGTCATAAGCTGTGCCGAAATAATAAACAATATAGTTAAAATTATTGCTGTAATTATGTCCTTTGCTGAAACTATACCTCGTAAAGTATATATGTCCGTATTGAAGGTGTTGCCCACATAATCCACCAGCCGCTTGCCTAAGGGTATGCCTGTCATTATACCGATGACTGACATAACCATGTTCTCCTTTATAAGCATTCTAAATATTTCAATTTTAGTAAAACCCATTACTCTTAATGATGAAAATTCCAAAGTTCTTTCATTGATGCTCATGAGAGTCATGCTGTATAATATTACAAAGCCCAAAATGCCCGAAAAGATAACCATAGCTCCCATGAATACCATTATCAGTCCCGTAAATTCCTCGAAAACGTTCTGCATTTCCTCCTGTGACTGAATTGATATAATATTATTTATGTCATCCAATTTAGCCTTAACATTATCGTCTGAATTAATATATACACCATTAATAATTCCTTTATCAAGAAACTTGCGGTTGAGATAATTAATATTCATATAACCGTTTATTCCTAAGCTTTGCTCTATTACACCTTTTACTGTTACATATTCTCCATCCCTGTCAGGTATAAAGCTATCCAACAGTATCCTGTCACCCTTACCTGCATTGAGAGAGTTTGCTAAATTCGAAGAAATCAATATTCCATCTTTAGGAACTGTAAGTTTTTTCCCATCCAAATCTCGAAAATCATAAAACTCGGTATTTTCTTCAAGGCCTATTACATTGGCTGTTTTAGAATATTTACCGTTCTTTATTTCAAAGGGTAACTCAATCCTTCCCTCCATGTGATTATAGCTTATATTTTCTTTTATTTCATTAAGAACTCTCTCATCCTCAAAATCTCTAAAGCTTAGGTTGTACTCAATTTTCATGAATTCGGAATAATGTTTTATGAACATGACATCCATTATTTCATTCATCCACATGGTCATAATCATCAGACTGCAGGTTATGGAAACAGCTGCGGCAATAAATAAGAATTTTTTCTTTTCCCTGAATATATTTCTGTAAACCATCCTCCAGGAAAATGTAAGTTTATTCCATACAAATTTTATGTTTTCAAGGATAATTCTTTTGCCCTGCTTTGGGGATTCAGGCTTCATTGACTCAGCAGGATTAATTTTAATTATGTTTTTGATTCCCCAAAAACCTGAAACTAGGCAAAATATGAATGATAGTATTACAGAAACAATAATTCTGTAATAGTAAACTTGTACAGTCAGCATGGGAATATTAAAGAATTCCAGATACAAATTCGTCATTGCTCCTGAGGCTAAAGTTCCTATTATTGCGCCTAAAAAACCTCCTATTATTCCTACAGATGCAGCATATTTCAAATAATGAAATATTATTTCCTCATCCAAGAAACCTACAGCTTTTAAAACTCCAATGGAAGTTCTATCCTTTTTAACAATACGTGACAGCATGACAGATAGCATTATCCCTGCAAAAAGCAAGAATATAAGGGGCATTGACTTAGATACGGTCTCAAGACCTGAAATCTCTTCGTTCAACATGCTGTTGCTCAATTGCTCATCTCTGTCAATAACGCGCATCACTCCGTATTTCTCTAATTCATCTTCCAAATAATCCTTTGTTTTATCAATTTTATCCTGATTATTTACACCTATTACCAACTCATTGAAAGAGCCGCTGCCGGATATTTTTCGCAAATAATCTTCTTCAATATAAACTACTCCGAAGTTTTCATAATCCGGAAGAAGCACCTGTTCATTTTCCATCAAGTAGACATATTCGGGACTTGAAACAATTGCGGATACTATGAACTTAAATTTTCTGCCCTTTATGTCAAGGTTTATTTCATCACCTATATCAAGACCCCTTGCAAGGGCAAACTGATCAATGACCATAACTTCTCTTTCGGTTATAGTACGCTTACCCTTTTTTATGAATAGCTCATTTAGCTTATTCTCTTTCCTGTCAACGGACACGACCCTTACATTAACTCTGTCATCATCATTATCGGTAATAAATCTGGTATCCAGAGACAGTCTAACATCCGCCTGCCTAATATTTTCATATCCTTCCAACTCCCTTTCCAGTCTTTCCGGAATAGCCGCCGCAGTAATGAAAATATCGGCAAAATTTGTTGTATCATAATAATCATCCAAGGTATTTCTTAAATTCACGGCAGAATTGCTGACTGCGGTGAAAATAAAAATACCCGTAACTATTATTGATAAGACGGCAATATATTGACCCTTTGTATTTTTTATCATTCTGAAAAGTCTTAAATCTAGCTTTTTCATCACCATACAATCCTTTCAGGTGCAATAGGGGATTCATTTTTGATAATTTCGGTTATATTTCCGCTTCTCATTCTAATTACCTTATCTGCCATTTGTGCAATAGGCGAATTATGAGTAATTACCATTACAGTATTCTTATATTTCACGTTTACGTCTTTAAGAACCTTTAATATACTAATTCCCGTTTCGAAATCAAGGGCACCTGTAGGCTCATCACACAGCAAAATCTGCGGAGTTTTAGCAACAGCTCTGGCTATTGCGACCCTTTGCTGCTCACCGCCGCTCATTTGAGAGGGAAAATGATCTGTTCTGTCATAAAGTCCCACTGCTTCCATTACTTCATCTATATCAGCAGTACTTTCGGTTATTTCAGCAACCAATTCTACGTTTTCCTTGGCTGTAAGGGTAGCCATCAAATTATAGAACTGAAAAACAAAGCCAATTTTATGTCTTCTGTACATGGTAAGCTCTTTGTCAGTAAAATTAGTAATCTTTTCACCATGAAAATAAACATTGCCGCTTGTTGGAGTATCCATTCCCCCAATAATGTTTAGAAGTGTGCTTTTGCCTGAGCCGCTGGGGCCCAAAATAACAACGAATTCGCCTTCTTCAACTTCAAAAGAGACATCTTCCAAAGCTTTGACCGTTACCTCTCCCATTTGGTAATACTTGCTTAAGTTTTCAACCCTTAATACAATTTCACTCATATTGTCACTCCTATAATAGGAATATTTTCTTTATTATAACATTTTTCACTAAATAAATAAACATAAAAAACCCGTATGACATATTTACTATCATACGGATTTCTATCTAATACTTATATCAAGATATCATTATTCTATGACTATAAACATTGGTAATCTCTAAAAATTCATCATGCTTCTTATATTGAATCCAATAGGTTATTATCCCTATCTGCAAATGACCGGTATATATTTTTGTTTCTTTATTATATATAGTTTTATTACTCTCTTGGCAATGCTCTGCAACCTGGTATACATCTTCCTCGGATATATGAAGTCTGTCCATTTTATCATATACTTCTTCAGAAATTTTCAATTTAACCATATATTTTTTTTCCATAATTTCAAAATTTTCTCCCCATATGTTTTTCAGCATTTTCTTTTTAAGTTTAAGCCTGTTTTTTCTCAGTTCAGATATATGAAAGGGCTTTTTTAACGGCTCTAAGCCGAATACTCCATCCAATATGTGCCTGGTGTTTTTACCTGCTGACAAGAACAGATTTCTGCAGTTGGTACAATATGAGATATAAGGCAGATCCGAGCTGTTTACGGAAGCATTCAGCATCTTACGAAATACCTCCGGATTTGAGGGATAAATATGACCTCCCATTCCGCAGCACCTTGCTTCCTTTTTACTGTCCCTGATTTCAATTAGCTCTGCACCTAGCTTTCTAGACAGGTCACGTACCGCATCCTGCATTTGAGGAAAGTTCCTGCTTGAACAGGGGTCAAACACCACCCATTCACCGGCAAAATAATCTGAATTATCCGGCATTCCATTATTATTGATATATTCATAAAGAGATATTACTTCAAGTTCAGGAAGATACTCAGCAAATGTCTTGGTGCATGTTGAGCAGGCAGTTACAATTTTGGGCTTTCCAAAATTCAACCACTCCTTTTTAATCTGCATAAGTACCTCATTAAGCAACTTGTGATTTCCCGCCCATAAAGCAGGTACACCGCAGCAGCCTAAAAGCAAGGCCGTGTCAGGGTTCTTACTAAGGATGTAACTATAAGCCTTTTCCACATGTTCTGTTCCCGATGCAGTCATCTGGCATCCGGGGAAGAACATATATGAAGCCTTGTCAAAACCCGGGGCAGCTTTTGCAAGATAAGCATCAGTTAAAGCAAGTACCATGTCTCTTATATAAAAATCATGAAGGGCTGGAGGAAAATGTCCGCTTTCATAAAGGTATTTCTTGCTTTCGATTAAAATATCTTCAACATTAATATTTTTAGGACACACTGAGCCGCAGAGACCACATACGCTGCAAGAAACAATCATTCTTGTGCCTACTCTTTCAAAGAGGCCTTCATCTGCTGACCTTGCCATTTGAGAGTCGCTTTCAACCTTTCTTGGGAGCAAATCCATATGCTGCAAAAATTCACATCTGTCCTTGCATTTAGTGCAGTCACACAGAACACAGCGAAGGGCTTCTTCAACTGCTTCTTCTTTTGAAAAATACTCTCCGTTGGAAGGAATCACGGATTCAGATGTTGGTGCTTCCTCTTTTATGGGAATTTTGCATTCAGTATTCAAATATGTTTCAGGCTGACCACTCATGCTCCCGACTTGAATATATTTTTCTATGGAAGCTGCTGCAATCATTCCATGCATAAGTGCCGCCATATGAGAGCATCCGGAAATTCTGCCCCCTAAAAAAACACCAGCTTTTTCCGTTGCAAGGCTTTCACTGTCCCATGAGCTCAATAAACCGAAATCATTGCCGCCTTCACCGGTTGCAATATATACTGCATCATAATTTAGTTTGTCCAAATCCAATATTTCTTCATTAATTAATACATAATTTATATATTCAAACTGAAGGGTAAATTCATCATCCAATATTTTTTGGTCTATGATATCCTTCAGACTTCCGCCTAATTCACTGTCCTTTTCATATAGGGTTACCTGATATTTTCTTGTAGCAAGTCTATGTGCACATGCCATACCGGAAAGACCTCCGCCGATTATGGCTATTTTTTCTTGTCGCTCAGGCAAATTATAATTAATGGGTGATTTTCTTGTTGCATATCTGACAGCAGCTTTTTCAAGTTCAATGACCGATATTTTTTCAGGACAAATACCAATGCAGTCTTGAGGGCATATTAATGAAACTATGCCCGGAAAAATAACATTTTGGGCATAGTCTTTATAGGCAGAATTGAAATTGCCTTTTTGAATTTTTTTTATAAAATTCCTTGTTTTAAAATTAATGGGACATGCAGAAGTACAGGGCGGATTGCTGCCCTGTACACATTCGTAAGTATATGAATAACTGTTATCAATCATACACTGACCTCACATAAATAATATTAATGGTCATCTCCTTTAGACTTTCCGCCTATAGGATTTTCTAATATGTCATCCAAAACTTCATGGAAATCAGGTCCCAGATAGTAAGGTTCAGGTTTAATTTCTCTGCCTTCAGCTTTCGCTTTAAAACCTTCTAATATCTTCTCAGGTTTAGCAGGAATTTCATAAATTCTCACTCCAACAGCATTGTATATTGCATTTAATACAGCTGCGTGAGGACTGCTCTGATACCCTTCAGAAGCCCCTGATGAGCCAAATGGACCGTTCTTTCTTGGTGTTTCAATAAATTCAAACTCAACATCATCCGGCATCTGGTTGCACTGTAAGGTTCCGCAGGCTATCATATTTTCATACTTTTTCTCTAAATCCGAGTAATCTTCCTGTAAAGCAAAGCCTATACTGTGCTGTAATCCGCCTAAGGCCTGACCTAAGTTTGTAAGTTTGTTTCCAATTACTCCCGTATCAACTACCGAACGTGAAGCAATAACATCTACCTTTCCTGTTTCTGTATCTACTTCTACCCTGACAACTACTAGGTTGTGGTTATGGGACTGCATAGGATCTCCTACCCCTGTATTAGGGTCAAGAGCTTTGTGCTCGCCAACAGATGTCCAAACTCCTTTATATAATGTAGGTATGCCCTCAGCCACCATTTCATCATATGTTCTGTATGTGCCATCAGGTTTTCTCATTGCATCCAACAACATGTTAGCAGCAACAATGTGGGCCCTTCCTGAAGCAATTTGGCTTCTGCTTCCCGATGACCCTCCGTGGAAAGGTGCCTTGCCCGTGTCATCTTTTACTAATTTAACCATATCAGGGGTTATTCCCAATGGTTTTAATGCCTCGCAGGTAAGGGCAATCGAGCCTATATCCGCACCTTGGCCTATATCCTGCCAGCAGTTGTAGTCTGTTATTGTTCCGTCAGGATTTAATTCCAGCCACACTTCACATTTATCGGTGTCATTGCCTGAATGGAAACCGCCGAGAGCAATTCCAACGCCACGCTTCTTGCCAGGTGAGCTTGCAGGCTGCTTCGCCCATTCCAATGATTCTAAATAATAAGGTCTCATTCTGTCCATCATTTCAACAACAGGATATACATGATAGGGATAGCTGTTGTTGGTAGTATCTCCGGGTCTTGCAGCATTTATATATCTAAATTCAAATGGATCCATACCGGCTTTTTCCGCCAACATATCAATCAATTGCTCACTGAAGGTATATGCCTGAGGCGAGCCGTAAGCACGATATGCAACACCGTAAGAGTTATTGCTGTATCCTCCTCTTACCAAGCCTCGAATATTGGGAATGTTCAAGCCGTAGCCGGGGAAACGAATGGTTCTGATTTCAAGACTTCCCCCTGTTTCCGGATATGCTCCGTGCTCTAGAGCCACATCAAATTCAATTGCAGTTATTTTACCGTCCTTATTGCATGCAAAGCGTGCGTTGCTGTAGGCGGGAGATCTTTTGCCCGTGAATAATTGGTTCTCTCCGTATGACATAGTCAAGGTAACAGGTCTGTTAAGCGCTAAAGTTGCAGCTGCAACCAATGCAGGAGCATCTGATGCCATGGAAAGGCCAAATGAGCCTCCGACGGCGTTGTCTATAACTCTTATTCTATCTTGCGGATAATTTAAAGCTTTGCTCAAAGGTGCTATTACTGAATGAAGTGACTGTGATTTACAATGAATAGTCAATACCCCTTCATCATCAACATAAGCCTGCATTGCATGTGGTTCAAGAACAAGATGGGGCTCTCTTGATGAGTAAAAGCTTCCTTCTACAACATAGTCAGATTTTTCTATTATTTCTCTGGTATCCTCGCCTTTAAATACAGGAACGTGAAGCCATTCATTTTCCGATTCTTCGTGAATCCTCACTGCTCCCGGCAATACTGCTTCAAGATAGTTAGCATAAACCGGAAGCGGCTCTATTTGAACCTTTACGTGCTTTGCAGCTGCACGTGCATGCTCTCTTGTATCAGCAGCAACCAAAGCGATAACATCACCCTTACGATATACCTTTTTATCGCACAGAATGGGTCTAACCGGAAAGCCGGCTTTGCTTCTTGCATGGAAGTTCGTTTTGCCGATATTGTTGTCTCCCTTAATGTCCTTGGCTGTAATTACCTTAACAACACCGGGCATTTTTTCTGCTTCCGAAAAATCAATGCTTTTTATTATTCCATGTGCAACATCCGGCATTACAACTGCAAGCTCAAGTGTTCCTTCGGGCATCTTGCATGCAAGGTCATCTCCATATTCGGCAACTCCCATTACTCTTGACAAAGCATAGGGGCGAGGATGAGCAGTGCCGTAAACCCTCTTGTCTTCAGGAAGCTTGTAATCAAGTTCTTCCATTGTCATTTCGCCTCTCATTACTTTTGCGGCAGCCATTACCGCATCAACCAAAGGTTTGTATCCCGTACAGCGGCATATATTCTTATGTGAAGTAAACCATTCACGCACTTCTTGGCGTGTCGGATTTAAGTTTTTGTCTAAAAGCCCCTTAGCAGACATTATAAAACCGGGGGTACAGAATCCACATTGTACTCCGCCGTGAACAATCCATGCAAGCTGAAGAGGATGTAAATTTGTTGCGGTTCCTAATCCTTCAATAGTATCAATCCTTGTATATTCAGGTATGCTGCCGACCTTTTTAACGCATGAGCGAACCGGCTCACCATTTATCAGCACCGTACAGGCACCGCAGACTCCTGTACCGCATCCTACCTTAACACCCGTAAGACCGATTCTCCTAAGCATTTCGGAAAGTCTTTCTTTTTCAGGATCGCTGATAACCATGCGTTCTACACCATTTATTATGTACATTAACTTCTTTAACCCCATAGTATTCCTCCATAAATATTTATATATTAATAACATGCAAGTATTATGCCATTTGGAATTTCATTGATATGCTCAGCAAATAAAAAAAA
>JAAYPY010000099.1 GCA_012519555.1 Tissierellia bacterium
CACAAATTTCGATGTTAACATGGAATCAGCTAATATTTTTGATGTTCTTATTATTTCCTTGTCCATATCATATTCCATATATAGATTGTTGTCTATATTATGAGATATGGCATCAACCCTAAAATTGAACTTTTTTTGTGTTTCATCAGTAGTTAATGCAGCATTTATTAAATTTAAAATATATATTCTTTCATCATCAAGTTCATACAAATATCCATAACTTAAAGATATTTCATAGATTGTTTTTAGAATCACGGCTGTAAACAAGGGTATGTCAGGAAGTCCCATGCCTAAAAAGCCCAATCCCGCTCCTTCAATAGTTGAAATTGACATGTTGATAAAATTGCTTCTTTGTGCATGCCTGTCAATTTTCTTCAATGTTCTTCTATTCTTTATTTTTCTGAATGAAAAATCATGGAAATTATGTTTTTCTTGTATCCTCTTTTTATTGTAGGACTTCTCAATAATTTTGGTTCCCTTTTCAAAAATTAGCTTAAAAGCATTATAAAAGGCTTTATTCAAGGTATCCTTTAACCCTTCAGGCACAAAAGATTCTACCTTATCCACTAAAGGCTCTAATTTTACATCAATTATACCTTTATTGTTTTTTAAAATTTTTTCTTCTTTTTTATTTATTTTATTTAAATGCTTTTTTACTATATCTCTCAAGATTGCTCCTTATTAAGATTATTTGCTGTTTGCTCGGCAAATTGAATTTTTACCCCGTTTGGATCCTTTATAATAAAATATTTTATTGAAGGGTTGGGCTGAGTTGGACCTGTAATTATAATTATGCCTTTTTCCTTAATATAGTTAATCTTTTCTTCCAATGATTCAACTTTAAAGCCTAATGTTACCCTATTGCCTGCATCCAACTTCTTTAATCTCTTATTGCATATGAGTTCAATTTTTGTTTCGCCTTGGCCTAAAAATGATATTTCCATTTCCGGTCCTGCTTGGAATCTCTCTGTTAATTTAAGTCCTACTATTTCTTCATAAAAGTTCAATGATTCATCCATATTATTTACAAGGATTGTAGTCCACAAAAATTTCATAAATTCCTCCAATATAATGTATCTTATTTCATTTTACCACAATAATATTATTATTTCATTAAAAATTGATTATAATTTATGGACAATCACCTATGGATGACACATAATTTTCTAAATTTCATATTATAATACAATTCTATAATTTAAATAAAAAGGGGGATTTTTAATGGCCAAGTACACATCTGATAATAATATACATAAAAGAACCATGACCTTGACCGGACATGGTGAAATGGATATAAGTCCCGATACGGTAATAATACGTTTGGGAGTTGAAACCAGTGGAGAGGATTTATCCCGGATACAGGCAGAAAATACAAGACTAAGTCAATCTCTTTTTCAGGCGCTTCAAAGGATGGGGATTACAAATATAAAAACTATTCAATATTCCATTGACAGGATATATGATTATGAAGACGGAAGACAAATTGACAGAGGTTATTCAGTAAGGAATATTTTAG
>JAAYPY010000100.1 GCA_012519555.1 Tissierellia bacterium
TATTAAATATTAAGGGGGCGTTATAATGAAAGGTTGGCAATTTACGACAACACATGAACCACTGACATTAATTGAGAAGGAAGATCCAAAAGCAAAAGAAGGATATGTTGTTTTGGATGTTATGGCAGCAGGGTTGTGTCATTCAGATGTTGGGGCATTAGAAGACGAAAGCTGGCTTGGTCTTATAAGTAAACGACCATGTATTCTTGGTCACGAATTCGCAGGAGTTATATCGGAAATAGGTCCCGGTGTTGAAGGATTCAAGATAGGGGATAGGGTAGGTGTTTGTCCTATGTTTGCTTCTGACGGAACCGGTCCGAGCTATGGAAGGGATGGCGGTTATGCAACTAAGTCCGCAGTTCCTGCAGAAATGCTGGTTCCTGTACCGGAAGGAGTTAACTTTGCTCAAGCTGCTGCAGCAACAGATGCAGGTATGACTTCTTATCACGCTGTAGTAGGTATGGGTGGAGTAAAAAAAGGTATGAAGGTCGGCATAATAGGAGTAGGCGGATTAGGTCAAATTGGTGCACGTATAGCGGTCCTGCAAGGCTGTGAAGTTTATGGTTCATCAAGAAACCCTGTAGCTCGCCAAAAGGCTCTTGACTTGGGATGTAAAGACGTAGTTGAAACACCGGATAAGTTAGCTCCTTTCGAATGTGATGTTATTATAGATTTTGCAGGATCCGGTAAAACAACAGCACAAGCTCTTGAATCAATAGGATATCGCGGACGTGTCGTTGTGGTTGGTATGGCAAAATTAGAGACAACCCTTAACACCATGACTTTGATTTTAAAACAAGCTGAAGTTGTAGGCAGCAATGGCGGTAGTTCTCAAGATATAGCTGAGGTTTATAAACTTATTGCTTCAGGACAACTTGACCCTGAGATAATTGAGATAGGTTTTAATGAGATTGCAGATGGTCTTGAAAAACTCAAAGCAGGCGGAATTAAGGGAAGAATGGTTGCAATGATTAAGGATGAAGATCGCTGATTATTAATAAAGGAAGTCTTGATCAATCGCTAAAAAGGGCTAATATGATTTATATCATATAAGCCTTTAATTTATTATAGATCCCTCTTACTCACTTTCCAAATATGATTTTGCTATGATATATTGTACAGGTTTCCCGCTCACCTTTTCAATTAATCCTCTGGTTCTTTCTTTTATACATCCTTGAGATAGGAATATTGCTGTTAACCAGGAATAATAAATATATTTTTCATAATCTATTGAATTTTTTATGGATTTGTAGTAAAATTCAAAAGTAAATTAAATATCGGACCATTAGCTCAGAGGATAGAGTGCTTGACTTCGAATCAAGGCGTCGGGGGTTCGAGTCCCTCATGGTCCATTAATTGCAATATAAATAAAGTGTTAAATCAATCTAACCATGTTGATTTAACACTTTTTTAACACCTGGCTTTAAATTAATTATAAAATAAAGTCCTTATAAATTTTTTATTGGGTTTCTTTTAGTTTATCTAAAACTAATCAAACAACTTGTTTAATTGTTTAATTACAATACATTTTCACTAACTCTACCCTGGGGTAAAAACTCTTGCAATTACACCAATTGTTATCTTTTATCAGCCAATACTTTAAGCGCATAGTATTCATGTGTAGGTTATATGATGAGTTGGTTAATGGTGCATTGCATTTCGTGTTTTTCATATGAAAATCAAGAGCTTTAAAATTATGAGTGTTAATAAACTAAAAATAAGTTGTAATTTTTTTATAAAGGTGTTTACTTTTTTAAATTTTAGCATATAATATAAACAGAAGGAGGCGATGAAGTATGTTTAGCAAGAATCTGAAGTATTACCGTTTAAAAAAATCTATGTCCAAGCGTGAATTAGCAAAACAACTTAGTATTACTCCAATGGCTATCTCAAATTATGAAAACGGAAAACGAAAACCTGACATGGAGATACTTAAGAAAATGGCAAACGTGCTCGGAGTCCGTGTGTCGGATTTTTTAGCTGTCCGTAATGAAAATTTGATATTTTGCCATGGCGAGTTTAGGAAAAACTCTAGTCTTTCTGTTTCTCAACAGGATTATGTTCGAGAGTCTGTAGAAGAGTATTTTAACCGATTTATGACTATTGTTGAAATATTGGGTGGAGATGTTTTACCAGATGCTCCAGCAACTAACATACTTAGACTTTCTGGCGATAGCGAAAACGATGCTCAATCGTTGAGAAAACACTTAAATTTAGCTGTTGATGGTCCGATTTATAACTTAATTGATATTTTAGAAAACAAAGGCATCTTGATATATATTTGTAAAATTGATAATGATAAGTTTTCTGGAATGAACGGATTTGTCAATGGACGCCCATACATTGTGATAAATAAGAATATGAGTCCTGAAAGAAACAGATCAACCATAGTACATGAACTTTCCCATTTGATGTTCAAATGGCCAGAGGATATGGAGGACAAAAAGATTGAAGAACTTGCAACTTCAATTAGCGGTGCTTTTCTGTTCCCAAAGAACGATGCTATAAGAGAGCTTGGGATTCGTAGGACTAATATTTCAAAAGATATGGAGTTAGTAGCAAAGGAATATGGTATTTCTATGTTTTTGCTTATAAAGCGTGCACAACTATCGGGTATTATTTCTAAGAGTTTAGAAAAACAGTTTTATATTCATGTTTCGCCAAAGGGTTGGAGAAAGAATGAACCAGTCCGTATTAAAAGTGAAAGCCCAACTTTATTTAAACAGTTAGTGTATCGTGCTGTAAATGAAAATGAAATTAGTATACAAAGAGGAGCTGAATTACTCAAAGTATCATATGACGAAATAGTTTCTCATTGCTGCTTCAGAGAGGGCTAATTATGGAGTATATAAGTAGCGATACAAATGTATGGATTGATTTTTCTATTATTGGTCGTATTGAATTGCCGTTTCGACTACCTTATACCTATGTAATGAACTCAGATGCTATTGATGATGAATTATTGAAGCCAATTGGGATACGTGATGAATTATTACGCTGCGGTCTTGTTAGAGTGGAGCTCACAATTCAAGAGTTTGAACTTGCAGAAGAATTTGGTCCACGTTATCCCCGGCTATCTATTTATGACCGTATAGCCTTGGCAATTTCTAAATCAAGGAAAATCGTTTTATTAACAGGCGATGGTGCTTTACGTGAAGCAGCCAAGCGTGAAAATGTCACCGTTAATGGTACAATTGGTATTCTTGATCAGTTGTTAGAAGGTAACTACATAAATGAAGGTGAATATAAATTATGCCTGTTGGAATTGCAAAAACGAAATGGACAGGAGGTTAGATTACCAAAGAGTGAAATTACTTCAAGACTTCAACGCTTTAATAATTAGATTAAGTACTAAAATAAATTGAAAAGTTGAAAAACAATAGCTCATTATATGATAAAGAATAAATTTAAAGGTTTGTAAAAAATTCATTTCATTCTTTAGCGAAGAATTAGAAAGGTTCAATACCTATAAAATAAAAAATTTATTATAAAGAAACACTTGAAGAATATATAATTACTTTTGGCGTTTTTAGTATTGTCACAATATAGCTCCGTTTCTAATGTTATAGAACTTGTGATTTTGGTGTAATTTTAAGTTTGTGTCTTACAATGAACATTTTCATTGTAAAATAGTGACTTTTATATTTGGTTTATTTTAGTATATCATTTAGGCATTGAACTTCTTCTCTTTTGATATCTTCAAGAACATGAGTATATATTTCGGTTGTTTTTATTGAGCTATGACCAAGTAACTTTGATACTGTTAAAATTGAAATGTTGCTTTCAAACAGCCTTGTAGCATAAGTATGTCTTAAAGCATGAAATTTTTTCTTTTGCACTCCTGCATTATTCAAAAGACGCTCCCAAGACCTTCTTAAATTTTTGGCATCAATATATGTTCCTGTTTCCGAGGAAAATAATAAGTCGTTTTCTGTGTATGCTTCACCTAATTTTAATTTTTCTTTAGCTATTAATAATTCTAACCTTTTTAATTCAGGCTTTAGTATGTCCGGAAATGAAAAGAAGTGAAACTATAGCCATTATGGCAATTTTAAAAGAAGCTTATCCAATGTATTACAAAGATAAGACTAAAGATGAGTTATCAATAACAGTTAACTTATGGACTGAAATGTTTACTGATGATGATTTCAATTTAGTTAAAGCAGCAGTTAAATCATTTATAGCTGATGATGTTAAAGGATTTCCTCCAGTTATTGGACAAATAAAAGAATCACTTAATATGATTACTCAACCAGAGCAGATGACAGAACTAGAAGCATGGAATTTTGTAAATAAGACAATTGGAAATAGTACTTATCATGTTAAAGAAGAATATGAAAAATTGCCTTCTATTCTGCAAAGGGTAGTAGGAAGTCCAAGTCAATTAAGAGAATGATCGCAAATGGATGTAGAAATTATAGAAAGTTATTTTTATTAAATGTTGCATTTGCAATTAATAAAGTAAGCTATAGATAATTATGAAAAAATATTTTTTGAATCAAGGCGTCGGGGGTTCGAGTCCCTCATGGTCCATAAAAAATAATAATGGCTTCAAAATAAGCCATTATTTCATGATATATTGTATTTCTTGAGTTTTCTTAATACGGTGCTGTGGTCCACCCCTATTGCTTCACCCATTTCTCTGGAGCTTGAGAATAATTTGCTGGCATTGTGAAGATATCTTTTTTCAACTTGCTCCATATAATCCTTTAGTTTATATTTCATTATGTTTTCACCATCATGCATATTGTCTTCCGGAATTTCAAAGGTATCGCCCTGACTTAAAATAACAATTTTTTCAATTGTATTTCTAAGCTCCCGTACGTTTCCGGGCCAATCATATTCTTGCAGTTGAATTAAAGTATCCACTTCAATATTTTTATATACTTCATATTTACTTGTATAATATTTAAGAAAGTGCGTTGCTAAAGGTATAATATCTGCTTGTCTTTCTCTTAAGGGCGGAATGTTTATAAAAACTACTCCCAATCGATAATACAAGTCTTCCCTGAATTTGTTTTCACGTATTAAATCTTTTACATTGCGGTTGGTTGCAGAAATTATTCTAATATCTATCGGTATTTCTTCTGCGCTGCCTATGGGTGTATATACGTTGTTCTCCAAGACACGCAATAGTTTAACCTGCAGATGTAATGGCAATTCACATATTTCATCTAAAAACAAGGTGCCCTTTTGTGCGTAATGAAGGATTCCTTTTTTTCCTTCTTTCAAACCTCCCGTAAAGCTGCCTGGAGTATATCCGAACAATTCTGACTCCATCAGTTCTTTTGGAATGGCTCCGCAATTAAGAGTAATGAATCTTTCATTTTTTCTGTCACTGTTATTATGAATATAATTGGCTATTACATCCTTTCCGACCCCGGTTTCGCCTAATATCATTACGCTTACGCTTGTCCTGCTCACTAATTTGGCCAAATCAATAACACGTTTCATTTCAGGCGAATTAACAATTATTCCTTCATCTCCTTCATGTGTTTTTTCCTCTGAATATGATGAAAAGTTATTATTCACTTCTGCTAATTTTTTATTAATGTTGACATAACTTGATATATCCCTGACATTTGTTACTACATACTTTAAGTTGCCATCCTCATCAAATATGGGTTTAGAAACTGCTATTATTTCGACTCCATTTTTGGTACTATGAATCTGTGTATAAGTCCTTTTATATTTAATGCAGGATAGACATGATGATTTCTCAAAAATACCTTTTTTTTCATATTCACCAATATTATGACTTAAAATATTTTCATCTAATTTTGTCATTTCATAATAGCTGTTAGAAGCATACAAAATTACTCCCTTGGAATCACTTATCATGAAACCGTCGTTGCTTTGGTTTAAGCATTTAACTATATCATATGCACTTATTAATTCCTTTTCCATCTTGCCTCCCTTATCTAGTCACATAATATTGAATTAATAATTTAATCAATACACTATATATAACTGTATTATATCATAAGGACTTTAGATTGTCAAATTATTAACTATCTTAATATTTGCTTCATTTAAAGTTAAAAAATGAAAATGTTTTTCGATAAAAATAAACTTAGGAATGTTCAAAAATAATTTATGACATTCCTAAGTTTATTTACTCTACTTACATATTTTCTGCAAAACTTAGCAGTCTTGTATTAATTTGCTCAAAGCTTTTAGCTTGTTGATCAATTTCTATTACTAATAATGGTATGTTTTCTTTTTTCATTCGCTCCATAATCAATGGGACATCATACTCTTCCGGGTCACAGAATTTCATTAAGGCAATAACAAGGCCGTCAGCCTTATAGTGATTTGCTAAATCCACTAAATATTGAATTCGCTCTTTGTAAGGGTCGAAGGCCAAGGAGCAGGCATTATGATTTGTCCATCTCTTTGCTAAGCTGTTAAGTGCACTTCCCGAGAAAGGTGCATCTGTTCTGAATTGTCTGGATTCATGAGTTAAATCATCGCCTACAATATCCATTCCGTATTTTTCAAAGTATTCAATAATCCCATCAGGTTCTAACATTATTCCGGTAACTATAATTCGCTTATTTTTACTATTATTTGCCGGCAATAATCTTAGTTTTTTGTTTAATTCTTTGATGTATTCCAAATAATCCTTTTTATCCATAAAATATGACGATTTAATTATTTTATGGCGGATTACAGGTGTAATTACATCTGTGTGCACAGATGCAATTTCTACAAACTTTCTCATTTCCGCACGATAATCATTGTATAGAATAATGCTGTCTTGAAGTGCTTTTTCCGTTATTGTTATGCCTAATATTTCTTCTAATTTGTTTTTAATATATTTATATTCGCTTTCCAAAAATGCTTCCGCACTCTTTGCTTCCCTGTTTTGCGGAAATACAAAGGGAATTGCTTCACTTGTTCCTTTCCACTTCTGTCCGAAGCATTTTAATGTATCACAAACCGCCGGAATTAAAACAGCCTTTAAAAAGTCATAGGTTCCTCTAATTTCGTACTCCATTATGGATTGCATTATTGAACATGCAAATGCCGGAAGATATGTTCTTGCTTTTGTTAATTCAACCTGCCCTCCCCAAATTCCTACGGGAATACAGTTGGCAGCATAAACTATTTCTTCAGGAGCATAGGGTGCTACACAGCCTACAGCCTCTTTATTGTTTTTTTTACATGATTCTTTTATGGTTTTTCCCGGAAAATCTGCTGATTTTACTAAATAATCTATTATATTATTTATTTCCATTATCTCACCTTCCTATGTTTTAAGCTTCTATTACTGGGCCCTTTGTTCCATCATTTCAACTAATGCTTCTATTCTTGTTTCATACTGTGCCTTTGAGTAATTTCTAGGGTCTGCCTGGTCTCCGTCAAATGTTGTTATAGGAATATTCATGCTTTCCTCTAATTCTTTTCCTATTTCATATTGCAGAAAATCACACATTTTGCAACTGCGGTTTAAATGCATAACGACTCCGTTGCATTTTGTTTCTTTTATGATTTCTTTCCTCAAATCTGTTTGCCCTTTTAAGGATAAATTGTTTCCCATGCCGGTATATGCTTTTGCCATTTCATACAAGTTGCCGGGAGTATATTCTAAGGCCCAGGCTGATGGGTATGTGGAGCCTGTCATATTTGCTCCCTTGTTTTTAAGAACTTTATAAGTATGTGATAAATATGGCCAGCAAGCAATTCCGTCCCACATAATTCTATGCTTTTCTTCTGCTCCTCTTAAGCCGCACTCTCCTTTAGCTATTTTTTCTTCCAATTCTGCTTTTAATTTTTTGAAGGTAGTTCCGCATTCTTTTTTACCCCTCATGCAGACTATCAAAGCCATGTAGTTAAACATGTCAAATCCGCTTAAGGGTGACGGTACAGCAGAGCAAAGGCTTGTTGCTTCATACCAGGAAGTTGCATTATCTGAAGCTATTTTCATAACTTCTTGGAATTTATCCATATCAAAAGGTTTGTTGCAGATTAATTCCAATTGGTGAATTAAATCATATAATTGTGCTTCTACATATTTTATATTTTCTTCTGTCACTTCTTCACCGTGGTTAAATGGTACATCGACTATCAATAAGGGTATATTTAACTCATAAGCAATGTTTTCATACCATTTGAGCAAGGTTTCACAAATATTGTTGCACAGTAAAACTAAATCCGGTAGCGGGAACTCAATTTCATCCAATTCCTTCTTTAAGTCCATATAACCTAAGTTAATTCTTGCATAACCGCAAATGTCGTTGGCATATCCTTTTCTTTCCGCATGCTCAAGAAATTCGGGAGCAATTTTTTTTGCAGCTAAAACTGCAGCGTAATTTTCCGGATATATGGTACAAATCCCCATTGTTTCAGTAAACTCGCATGGAGCTATAGAGCTGGACCAACATACTAACTCACCTTTTGCTTTAGCTTTTCTGGCGTCTTCCATGTTTTTATTAACTAAAATGTCCAGCATTTCCTTTGAAGTCATATTTTCGTTTATAATACTCATTTTATCCCCTCTCTTCTCCAGCTTCATAAGCAAATATTGCAGCTCCGATAGCGCCTATGAGCTGAGGTTTTTTAGCAACATAAATTTTTTTATTTAAAGCTCTCTCCAAAGCACGAATAACACCTTTGTTTTGTGCTACTCCTCCCGTTAAAGTAAAATCTTCTTCCATATTAGTTTTATATAATAGGGCAAGAGCTCTGGTAACAATGGAATTATGAATTCCACGGGTTATATCTTCTATCTTGGTTTCTTGTGACAAGAGAGATATAACTTCTGATTCTGCAAAAACAGTACAGGTGCTGCTGACAGTAACCGGATTTTTTGAACTTTCATCTAATTTTTCAAGTTCATCTATCTTAACTCCCAAAATACGTGCCATAACTTCAAGGAACCTGCCCGTTCCTGCTGCACACTTGTCATTCATGTAAAAATTCAATACCATGCCTGATTCATTTATCGATATAGCTTTCACGTCTTGACCGCCAATATCTAAAACCGTTCTTGCATTTTTTAATTCATAATTAATTCCCTTAGCATGGCAGCTGATTTCGCTGATTTGCTTATCAGCAAATTTTAATGAATTTCTGCCATAGCCGGTGCCAACGGTAAGTTTTATATCTCCTAAGGTTAATCCCGTATCTGCAAATACATTATCTATAACTGATTTAGGCCCTGAGGTTCCTGTTCCCATCTGAATCACACTTGTTTTTATGATTTCTTTCTTTTGATTGATAATCACAGCTTTGGAGGATGCAGAACCAACATCGA
Source organism: Tissierellia bacterium (assembly GCA_012519555.1). Taxonomy (GTDB): domain Bacteria; phylum Bacillota; class Clostridia; order Tissierellales; family Sedimentibacteraceae; genus Sedimentibacter. Next base: position 9,260 of record JAAYPY010000100.1, read on the forward strand.
CCCCTAAATAATACCTGTCTTTCATCTTTCTTCTCCTAAAGCTTCCCTAGCCATTCTTTTTATTAGTTTATAATCAATTTTTCCAATACTGTTTAATGGAATTTCTTCTAAATGAAAAACACATTTTGGGACTTTATAGTTTGCAAGTTTCTGACCGACAAAACTTTTCAATTTACCGGAATCAATTTTTTCCCCGTTTTCAGTTTTAATAAATGCCACTATTTCTTCTTGAAAGGCACTGTCGACTTCTACCCCGACAACTAGGGCTTCCCTGATGTCTTCACTGAATTTTTTAATCACGCATTCTATTTCTACAGGTGAAATATTTTCGCCGTTTCTAATAATGATATTGTTTATCCTGTCTACGAAATATAAATATCCATTCTCGTCACAATACCCGCAATCACCTGTCTTAAGCCATCCGTCTTCAGTAAATTTTGTTATGTTCTTATCCGGCGAATTATAATAACCTTTCATACAAGAGAATCCCTTACATTGGATTTCACCCGTAACATATGGGGGGCACACAGATTTGTTTTCCTCATCCCAAATTCGTACTTCAATATGCGGGAGTGACTTACCTAAGGTTTTAGATTTAATCTCTATGTCATCGTCATAGTCTGCCAATGTAATCAAAGGAGAAGTTTCCGTCTGCCCGTAGCCTATTTGTAAGTGTGTTTGGGGTAGTATAGAGGATAACTCTAAATATTTTTCATTTGTCATACCTGAACCTGCAACAATACCGGATTTCCATGAGGAAATATCATACTTTCCAAAATTAGGGTCCCTTACTAAAAGAAATAACATGGAAGGTACTACATTAAAAACAGTGATTTTGTATTTTTCTATAAATTTCATTGCTGTTTCAGAGTTGAATTTTCTCATAATTACGGAAGGCATTCCGATCATTAATCCAATCAGTATTCCGCATGTCAGGCCTGAGCAATGAAATATGGGCATAGAAATAAGCATGGAATCTTTCTTTGTGAATTTCATCCGTTCCGATATTATCATTGCATCATTTAACAAATTATAATGGGATAACAAGACACCTTTTGCCATATGAGTGGTTCCGGATGTAAACAATATAAAGGCGGTATCTTCACTCTTAATTGCTTCTTTGGCTTTTATCAGCTTATCTAAAGATTCATGGGTCACTTGCTTTTTACAATCGTACTCGTTTTTTGCTTCTTTGAATAAAATGCTCAAGTTATTATAAGATTTAAGTTTAGGCAGCTTGTTATGGTTTCTTTCTATAATGTCTTGATAATCAAGTGAACCTGTCGATTCTCCATAAAGCAAATATTCTGTATGCGAATTGGACAAAAGGCTTTTTATTTCCAAATCCTTATAAGAGTAATTAAAAAGTGTTGCTATTGCACCGGTTTTGACCACTGCAAAAATAGTGAAAACCTGTTCAATGGAATTTATACTCCAAATACCAACATGCATATCCTTTTTTATATCATTATTAATTAGTTTTATTGCCATAATGTCCGTTATTTCGTCCACTTCCCTCCACGTATAGCTTATATCCTGAAAAATATAAGCTATACTGTCGGGGTATCTTTGTGAATTGTTTTTTAAGACATCCGCAAGAGTAACATTCAATAAACTCATAACAAACCCCTTCCTGCTTTATATCAATAATTATTTTTCAAGTTCTGCATGAACATGTTTTTCAATTATGACGCCTTCCTTTTTTAACTTTTCGATTTGCTCATCATCATAGCCTAACTTGGTTAAAATCTCAGCGCTTTGTTCTCCCAAGAAAGGTGCCCTCTCTCTCTTTGGAAGGGTTACGCCGCCAAACTTAGCCGGTGTTGCACTTTCCAAGAATTTATCGCCGTTTGGCTGAGTGAATTCGTGGAAATATAAATTTTCTTTTGCTTGGACAGAATCCAACACTTCTCTAACATTGGCAATAATTGAATGGGGTATATCATTTTCTGTCAATAATTTTGATGCTTCATCTCTTGTTAATTTTTTAAAACCGTCACTCAAAATTTGTATTACTTCTCTACAATTTTCAAAACCTTTATCGAAAGTGTTATATTCAGGATTATCAATTAAATCTTCTCTTCCTATTACCTTCATAAAACCGGGCCAATAACGGTCATATTCATGACAACTAACCATAATCCAATTTTTATCTTTACACTCGTATGTGTTGCTTAAAGGAGTAGTTTCCAATCTGCTCTTAGGATATTTATCTAAATCACTGCATTGAATTGAAATAAAGGGCTCCGTCATACTGTAAAGGGCTTGTCCGTAAAGAGATACCACAATTTTACTGCCTTCTCCGGTATTCAATTGCTTGTATAAGGCTGCACATATTGCTCCTGCCAAAGTACATGCCGTTGAATGGTCTCCGAAGGTGCTTGGGGGAATTATGGGGGCTGTATCTTTTTCCATGGCAGCAATCATTGCACCGCTCAAAGCCCAATAAGAAACATTATCAAAACCCGGGTTGTCCGCCATGGGACCTGCTTCTCCAAATCCCGTCAAATGTGCGTGAATCAATCTTGGATATTTAGCGGAAAGAGTTTCATAATCCATACCTAATTTTGCCAAGGACTTACCTCTTGTATTTGTTATGAAAACATCAGCATCTTTTAGCAATTTAGCCATTATTTCCTGGCCTTCTTCCGATTTTAAATTTAAAGCAATACTTCTTTTATTAGCATTATGAAAATCATAAGCAATTTTTTTCATTCCGGGTAAAGGCGCTGCAAAGCGTGTTGTGTCTCCTTTAGGTACAGACTCTACCTTTATTATATCTGCGCCCCAGTCTGCTAATATACGACCAGCTGAAGGAGCAGCCACATAAGTTGTTAATTCAATTATTTTTACACCGGATAACAAATTGTAAGGGTCTTTATTCATTTCCATCTTATTTCCTCCATAGATTAAAATTTTATTGACTTACTTTTAGTTAACTGTTTTTATATTTGTCTATTTCTTTTATAAATTCAGGAATTACTTCAAATAAATCTCCGACAATTCCATAGTGTGCAACTTCAAATATGGGTGCATTCTTATCTTTGTTTATAGCTATAATTGTATCTGAGCCGGACATTCCTGCTAAATGTTGAATGGCACCCGATATACCGCATGCAATATAAACCTTTGGGGCAACAGTCTTTCCTGTCTGACCTACTTGGTGTGCATGAGGAATCCAACCGCTGTCAACGGCAGCTCTCGATGAACCGACTGCACCGCCTAAGGCCTTTGCTAAATCTCTTATATATGAAAAGTTTTCTGCTTTGCCAAGGCCGCGACCGCCTGAAACTATAATTTCTGCTTCTTCCAAGTTTATGTTTTCTGTTACTTCTTTGATGGTTTCTATTATTTTTGTTCTTATATCATTTTGGGATATGTTACATCCCTCTTCAATTATTTCACCCTTATTATCTTCATTAAATAAAGGCAGCTTATAAACTCCAGGACGAACGGTGCCCATTTGGGGTCTGTTATTCGGACACTCTATGTCAGCCATTAAGTTCCCGCCAAATGCCGGTCTTGTCCATTTTACATTGCCGGTTTCCTCATTGTAAGATATTGATGTGCAATCTGCAGTAAGACCGGTCTTTAATCTACAGGCTACCCTGGGACCAAAATCACGACCGTTTATGGTAGCTCCGATTAAGATTGTATCCGGATTATACTTATTGATTAAATCCATTAAAGTATCTGTTACGGCATCCGTTGAGTATCTTTCAAAGATTGGATTATCAACTAATATTACCTTGTCTGCACCATAAGCAAGAGCCTTTCTTGCTACATCTTTTACATCTTTCCCAAACACTAGAGCAACTAACTCTTGATTTACAGCATCGGCAATTTCTCTTCCCGGTTTCAGTAGTTCAAAACCCACCTTCTTTTCTTTTCCATATTCAGTTTCAATAAATACCCACACATTTTTATTCTTTATATTTGCACTCATATACTTCTCCTTTATATAACCTTTTTATCTGTTATCAGACTCATCAATTTCTGTACCGAAGCTGATGCGGTTTCTTCGTTTATGATAATTCCGTTATTTTCTTTTTTAGGTGTGTAAGATTTCTTTACTTTTGTCGGAGAACCTTTTAATCCGCATTTTTCTACATCGATATTTATGGATTGTGAATCTAATACATGGATTTCTGCCTTGTTAGCAGCAATTTTGCTTTTTAAAGTAGCATATCTGGGCTCAAAACCCGATTTTGTAACTGTTATAACAGCAGGTGAAAGTACTTCAATCCAGTCATAGCCTTGGTCATTTTCCCTTTTTACCAATGTTTTGTTACCTTCTGCTTTAATATCCGTGGCATAAGTAACTTGAGCTATATCAAGATGCTCTGCCATTTCCGGACCAACTTGACCGGTATCACCGTCTATTGCTTGTTTCCCACACAATATCAGGTCAAATTTTCCCTTTTCCTTCTCTAAATGTTCAGCAAAACTTGCTAAAATAAAGCTGGTAGCTAAAGTATCGGAACCTCCGAATGCCCTGTCACTCAACAAATAAGCTTCATCCGCACCAACGGATAAACATTCTTTTAATGCTGCCTTTGCTTGGTCAGGACCCATAGACATAACTGTAACCTTGCCCCCGTGTTCCTCCTTTAATCTGACACCAAGCTCTAAAGCATATGAATCAAAAGTATTAACTATGCTTGGCACTCCCTCACGCATCAAGGTATTTGTTTCAGGATTTATTTTTATTTCCGTTGTGTCAGGAACTTGTTTTATGCAAACTAAAATATTCATTTAGTCCTCCCTATTCTTATTTAGATAACATTATATTTGAGATTACAACTCTTTGTATTTGATTTGTACCTTCGTATATTTGAAGTATCTTTGCATCTCTCATCAATTTTTCCATGGGATATTCTTTCATATATCCATAACCGCCAAATATTTGTACTCCATCTGTTGTAACTTTCATTGCTACGTCTGATGCAAAAAGTTTACTCATGGACACATACATTTCATAATCTCCGTTTTTATCGATTAAATCAGCAGCATGATATGTTAATTCACGAGCAGCTGCAGTTTGTGTCTGCATATCGGCAAGCATAAATTGAATGCCTTGTTTGTAAGCAATAGGTTTTCCAAATTGAACACGACTCTTTGCGTATTCAACACATTCATCAATAGCTCTCTGTGCCAATCCGACTGCCATTCCGCCCACAAAGTTACGGGAAGTCCCCAATGTTTTCATAGCATATTTAAAACCCTTGCCTTCTTCGCCAATCAGATGGTCCTTTGGAATCCTGCAATCCTCAAAAATAACCTGGGTAGTATTAGATAACCTGATACCCATCTTATCTTCATGTTTGCCGATTATAAGACCTTCACGGTCACTTTCCACATAAAATGCAGATAGTCCTTTTGTGCCCTTTGATAAATCCGTAGAAGCAAAAACAATGTAAACTCCTGCTATTCCACCGTTTGTAATGAAGCATTTTGTACCGTTCAGCACATATTCGTCTCCGTCCAATACAGCCGTGGTTTTTACGGAAGCTGAATCCGAGCCGGCATTTGGCTCCGTTAAACAAAAACCTGCTAATTTTCCGGATGTCAGTATTCCAAAAAAGTCCTTTTTTTGCTCATCCTTGCCAAAGAAATTCATAGTGGCACAAGCTGAAGTGTTAACACCAATAGCTGATGCAATTCCACAGTCATGTCTACCTAAGATTTCAGCTATATAGGTTTCTGTTTTATGATCTACCATTAAGCCGTCAAACTCTGTTGGGACTGCCAATAAATTCAAACCCATTTCTATTAAATCATTGTATATTTTCTCCGGTAATTCACCTTTTGCATCATATTCTGCAACCACGGGGTCAACTTCATTTTTGAAATACTTCTCTATCAGATCCCCTAAATCTCTCATTTCATTAGTAATTTCCATTTCATTCCTCCAATAATATATTTTGAAATAATTTAAGCAACAAAACTACGAGCCGGCAACAAGCAGGAGCCCAAGCAGTAGTTTTGTTGCCGTAAATATTCATTAACTGTGGGGCTTAATTGTTTTCCAATCTTTCTTTTGCATGTTTTTTGTTTCTCATGCGACAATATGTTAAGGATGGAATAATAACCAAGAATATACCAACATATCCGAAATATGAATATCCGACTGCAATAATCTTAGTTAAACCAACTGAAGCCACAGCCATAGAAATTGCTATTATAACCATACCTACAAGGATAGGCATTAATTTACCGTCTTGTTTACCAATTCCCTTTTCCTTAAATAATCTTGTAAATCTCATTGTATTTCCGTAAACTACAGCTACTGCGGTTGATAAAAAGGCACTGAATAAAGCAATTGAATATAATACCGTTAAGAATCCTCCTCCCATGGCCCGGCTGACAGCTAAGATGGGTAAAGTTTCAGCAGCAACTTGAGGCATAAATGATTGAATCAACAATACCGTTAAAGCTAACATTCCGGCATTAAGAACAAATCCGATTGCAGTAACATTGGTACAATCTTTATCAGTTTTGGTAAGTGAAGTTGCACCTAAGAGTCCTAAAAATGCAAAACATTGAAAACCTGCATAGCTTAATGCTTTTATCAGCCCTTTGGAAAACATTCCTTCTTCCATGGGTACTTGTAAATTTTGAGTCAACACTGCAGTATTTCCTGAGATTCCCTTTAGGCAAATAATTAAAAATGAAACAACAATTACAATGCTCATAACAGAAGAAGCTTTACTCACTAAATCAGAGCCGAATACACTCAATACTAATGTCAATGTTCCAATTAACAATACCGAAACAATATAGGGTACTCCCATAACTTGTGTAATCAACTCTGCGGCACCGGCTACAGAAGCACTCACCGCTAATAATCCTGCTGAAATGTAACAAATATCATATATGGGGGACATAAACTTGTCATATGGTTTATATAAAGCCTTTCCTAATGAGTTGTAATCATACGCACCATAATGCCTTGCCATTATCATATTTTCTCTATAAGTCAAGGCAACAAGCACCATGGATAATACAGAGAATAATACTGCATATTTACCGTATCTTATAAAGAAACTCATTGTTTGGCTGCCGCTGGCAAATCCTCCTCCAACGTGGGCACCGAACCAAACTGAAGCAACGCTGAATGCCCCAACAAAAGACAAGCCTTTTTCATTATTGTTCATAATATTTCTCCTTTAAGTATATTTAGGTTTTTAAGTAGTAAAACAAGCGCTTGTTAAAATACTGTCACACTATATATAGCAAACCCCATGCCAACTCTTAAAAACTCTGAAATTAGCCAATATAAACATTTTATAATATAAAATACTTAAAGTCTGGTGCAATTTTGCATTTTTTCAACTTTTTTGGTGCTTTTTTGCACCGTTTTTTACAAGTATGTGCAAAACTATTAACTATGGTAAAATAATTTTTTGACAAAAAAAGAAAAAATATAGAGAATTATCCTCCATTTGATATAATAATCGACTAAAACACAAGCAAAGGAGGAAATTCTCTATGAATAACATTATACAACAATAGTGTGATTATCTTCCTTCAAAGATGTGCAACAGGTCTCTTCTTGGTCCTGTGGCAAAAACGTCTGTTCTGTTTGGTCCCCAAGATACTGCCGCAGGAGCTGAATCGATATTTCCACCAATGTCTTCCCACTCTTCCCAGCGTGACCCGTTCCAAGTTCTTTTATATAGAGTGTCATTTGTTCCTTTTACAAATACATCAAGATGATTCGGCCTTTTAGACGATACTGCCGGTCCTGAGGTAAGTACTCCGCCTAAGCTTTCCCA
>JAAYPY010000101.1 GCA_012519555.1 Tissierellia bacterium
ATAGTTATTTTAATTGCTGTATTGCTGGATAGAAAACAAAAATTATCCAGATAATATATAATAAATGAGAGTTTTTAGGAGGGAAAAATGAAAAAATTAGTAAGCTTGACTTTGGTAGCGCTAATGGTTTTAGTATTATTTACAGGATGCTCAAGCAGCGGAGAATCTGATATTAATGAAGGACAAACAATAGGCCTTGTTATTTCAACATTAGATAATCCATTCTTTGTTGATCTTAAAACAGGTGCCCAGGAAAAAGCTGATGAAGTTGGTGCAAAATTAGTTGTTTTGGATTCTCAGGATGACCCGGCAAAAGAAATGGCAAATGTAGAAGACTTAATCAGTCAGGGTGTATCAGCAATAATGATTAACCCGACAGATTCAGATGCGGTTGCAGGAGCTATAGAAGCTGCCAATACGGCTCTTATTCCTGTTGTTACCTTAGACAGAGGAGCAAACGGCGGTGACGTAATTTCACACATAGCCTCCGACAACGTAGCAGGAGGAAAATTAGCAGGTGAATTCATTGTAGAAAAATTGGGCGGAAGCGGAAAGGTAGTTGAGCTTGAAGGAATCCCCGGAGCTTCAGCAGCAAGAGACAGAGGACAAGGCTTCAATGAAGCTATAGCAGGTACAGGTATTGAGGTTGTTGCAAAACAAACTGCAAATTTTGACAGAGCTGAGGGATTATCAGTAATGGAAAATATACTTCAATCTCAACCTGAAATAGATGCCGTATTTGCTCACAATGATGAAATGGCTTTAGGTGCTCTTGAAGCAATCAAAGCATCAGGAAGAGATATTATGGTTGTTGGATTTGATGCAACAGACGATGCCAAGGCAGCAGTAGCAAGCGGAGATATGGCTGCAACAGTTGAACAGCTTCCAAAACAAATAGGCTCATTAGGTGTTGACACTGTTATGAAGTATTTAATGGAAGAAGATGTGGATGCTGTAATACCGGTTCCATTACAATTGGTTACAGAATAATTTTAAAATCCCGCCTACGCGGGATTTTTTAATCTTAAATTCCTAATTCTTCTTTCACCTCTTTGAAAGCTTTTAGAGCAAAGTCCAAATCTTCCTTTGAATGGGCTGCTGATATTTGAGTTCTTATTCTTGCTTTTCCCTTTGGAACAACCGGGAAATAGAATCCTACAACATAAACGCCTTTTTCCAAGAGCCTTTCAGCCATCTTCTGCGATAAAACCGCATCTCCCAGCATTATAGGAACTATTGGGTGCTCACCTTCTATAATATTGAGACCGATTTTTTTAATTCCCTCTCTGAAATACTTGGTATTTTCGTCTAACTTAGCCTTATACTTGTTATCTTCCATGAGCATTTCAAGTACTTTTATTGATGCACCTGCAATTGCAGGTGCCAAGGTATTTGAAAACAAATAGGGTCTTGAGCGCTGTCTCAATAAATCTATTATTTCCTTCCTGCCGCTGGTATAACCGCCGCTGGCACCGCCTAAAGCTTTTCCTAAGGTTCCGGTAATAATGTCTACTCTGTCCATTACATTTCTGTATTCATGAGTTCCCCTGCCTGTCTTTCCTACAAATCCAACGGCATGGCTGTCATCAACCATAACAAGTGCATTATATTTATCAGCTAAGTCGCATATACCCTCTAAATTTGCAATAATACCGTCCATTGAGAATACACCGTCTGTAGCTATCACTTTAATCTTGGCTCCATCCTTGTCAGCCTGTTTTAACTGTTCTTCCAAAGATTCCATATCATTGTTATTATATCTGTATCTCTTAGCCTTTGATAATCTTACTCCGTCAATAATGCTAGCATGGTTAAGCTCGTCGCTTATTATGGCATCATTTTCGGTGGTGATTGTTTCAAACAAGCCTCCGTTTGCATCAAAGCATGATGAATACAAAATGGTATCCTCGGTTTTAAGAAATTCACTGATTTTTTTCTCCAATTCCTTATGTATTTCTTGTGTACCGCATATGAATCTTACGGAAGAAAGCCCGTAACCCCATTTGTCATAAACATTCTTCGCTGCTTCGATTATTTCCTTATTGTCTGCCAAACCCAAATAATTATTGGCACACATGTTCAGTACTCCGCCTGCCTTTGTTGTGCTTATGATACTCCTTTGAGGTGTAGTTATGATTCTTTCATCCTTCCAAAGACCGCTTTTTTTGATTTCACTCAAGATGTCGGAATAGTATTTCCTCGCTTTAAACATGATTACCTCCCATATCTTTATATGCCCCTTGGTAAGTATACATTATCGACCTTGCAGCCATTATTTATATTTCCTGTACAAAGTCGATAACTTTGATATTATCTTAATTAAATGATACTCTGACTTTGTTTTTATGTCAAGAGGCAAACTATATGGTTTGTCCACTAATAGTACACAAAAAAATAATAAAAATAACCGCTCACGGTTTCGGCCACGAATAATTCTAAAGCTCATTCCGGCTAAAAATCCTACAGCTTGCAAACTCGCTGCGCTCAAACAGTGCAAGCTGCTTAACGGATTTTTAACCTGCATTCGCTAAGAATTATAATCGTGTCCTGCAAATGTTCGCTTGTTATTTTTATTATTTTCTTCTGCTATAATATTCTTTTTAATTTGAAGTTCAGGTAATCGCTTGAAACACAATGAACCATAATATTATCTATGAAGCCCTCTCTTATATTTTTATGACCTTCATCTCCATGAAGATGTCCGTAAATGCATATGTCTGCATGATAATCTTTCATAAGAGAAAAAAACTCATTTGGAGTTCCGTCACTGCCAAAGGGAGGATAATGAAGCATGATTATTTTTTTACCAGGGGCTTTTTTTGCTGCTTGAAGGGAAATTTTCAATCTGTTCAATTCCCTTAAAAATATTCTTTCATTGTCAACTTCATCCGAATGCTCTTCTCTTGTATCCCACCCTCTGGTCCCGCAAACAAGAATATCGTTGTATTCGTAAAAGTTGTTTTTCAAAAACTTTATGGTTTTTAGCCCCAGTCCTTCAAGCTTGGAGGCAGTTGACCACCAAAAATCATGGTTTCCCTTGCCAATGATTTTTTTCCCCGGCAGTTCATCAATTCTCAACAAATCATCTAAGGCATCATTCAGCTTAAGTGCCCATGATATGTCACCGGGAATCAGTACTAAGTCATCTTTGTCGACTGTGTTTTTCCAATTTCTTATTATATTTTCCTCATGGTTTTCCCAATTGTCGCCGAAAATATCCATAGGCTTTTCTTTCTTAAAGTCTAAATGTAAATCGGCTATTGCATATATTTCCATAATTCTCCTTATCATCAGTATAAGAGGAGGGTACCTTCATGTTACTGACAAGCTCCTTTATGTCATCCTGAGCGTAAGCGAAGGATCTGGAGGGTACCTTGACTTCTTATAATTTAATATAGTTGAAGGGAATGTTCATCTGCTTTGAAAGCTCTGCCTCTCTTTCCTGACATGTGAAAAGAATTACTTGTCTTCTTTCGCTTTCTCTCGACAGCATTTCTAATGATTTTCCAAGTCTCTTTGAGTCATATTGAACAAAGCTGTCATCCAAAATCAAGGGAATATTCTGATTTCCGCTTAAGATGTTGCTCAGTGCAATTCTTAGCGAGAGATATAGCTGGTCTAATGTTCCTCCACTTAAGTTTTCAAGCTCAATCTTCCTGTCCTTTTCTTCCTCAGACATGACCGTAATAATCATATTTTCATCAATACTAACGCTTTTGTACCTTCCTCCGGTCAGGTATGAAAAATTATCACTTATAGTGCTCTTGAGAAGAGGCATAAAATCGCCTTTAATAGAATTTGATATTTTCTTAATTTTTTCAGCCGCAAGATCAGCTGCTTTTATTTTATCTTTAAATGATCTTATCTTTTTTTCATAGAAACTTATTTCTTCTTCGACCTCTGCTAAATTTCTTGTATTGTCTTCAATATCTTCAATTTCATTATGAATATCTTCAATGTTGTTAAGTATGGCAGTTTTTTCTTCATTTAATCTAAAAATACTCAGCTGAACATCTTGCTTGTCAATTTCTTTGACTTCCTCGGAAACATTCATTGTTCTTCTTTTCAGCTCATAATAGTCAGTGCTGCCGATTATATTTTTCAAAATACCTTCGGCATATTCCCTGCGGTTTAATAGCACCTTGTGCTTTTCATTGAGCTCGACTGCCTTTTTAAATGATTCTACATCTTCTGCACCGTTTGCCTTCAGAATCATTGTCAGGCGTTTTTCTTCAAAGCTTATTTCCTTGTCAAGTCTTATTATATCTTTATCAATTTGCTCAATTTTATTTTTTAAGTTTTCAATTTGAAGCTTTACACTGTCTTTTCGCTCGTAAGCATCATTTATTTCAATAATGTTATCTTGGGACAAGGATAAGTTTAAAATGCTTAAACTCTTGTTAAGTCTTTCTCTGATAATATTACTCTCTTCTAATAGTCCATTGAGTATATTATCATCATTATTCAGAAGTTCTATCTTTTCCTCATAAATGCCTTTTTCTGCACTTTTCTTTTGATAAGCGTCAGCCATGGCAAGGTAATCTTCATAATTGTTTCTTTTAACAATTTCATTTATTTGATCATTCATCTTACCGTTTATCAATATAGAGTCGGCATGTTGGCATTCCATACTTTCAATTTCTTTTTTAGTGTTAAGTGCAATATTTCTTTTTCTCCATGAAAAAACAAAGAATATTATTCCTAGTAAAAAACCTATTCCCCCGTAATAATAGTTAATATTGTTATTATAATATGCATAGCAGCATGAAACTGCTGCCGCTGATACAAAAGCCGTGCCCGATAGACCATAAAAAAAACTCATCCACCCTTGTTTCTTACCGAATTTCTTCATTAAATCATAATTTATGTTATCTGTTAAAACCTTGTTTATTTCTATTTTACTATTGAGCTCTTCAACTTCCGTATAATCCTTAATGAATTTGTTTATTTCATCTATGTTAATAGAATCTATACTCTCTTTATCCAATTGCATTTTTTCTTTAAGAGCATTTATTTTATCGCCACTTGCCTTTAACAAACCATAGTCTTCATTCAACTTGTCTATATCAAAGTCCGGGGGAATATAATTGCATAAATCCAATTCATTTAATTTTAGCTCAGAAATGCAATCAGCCTTTTCTTCAAGCATTCTTTTTTTTTCATTTTTCATTGAAGCCAAGCTGCTTTCTGTTTCAGATGCTTCTTTGTAATCTTCCTTTGAACAAGCTGCCACATCTCCTTCAATTAATTTAAGCTCTTCGTTAATACTATCTATTTCCCTCATAAGAGGCTGTGCTTTAAGAAATTTTTGTTTTTCCAATGAGAGCTCATAATCGGAAATTTCCTTATTTCTATCTTGGATTCTTACGTTTAGCTCATGAATTTTACTTTGGAGCTTTTTCTTTTCCATTGCCAAAAACATTACCTGTCTATTTGAAATCAAGGAGTTTTCTTTGGCCTTTCTCAGTTCCTCTAATCGTAAAGCATACTGACCCAGCAGTGTTTTTTCATCATCTTCGCTTCCTGCTTCTTCCTTGATTCTATTTAAGCTCTTTAGAATTCTGTCAATTGAAATATCTTCATCTTTTGTGCTGCTCAAATTTATTATTTTATTTTTTAATTCACCAGCCAATTCCTTTTCGGTTTTATTTCCAAGCTGACTTATACTTATGGTGTTATTGAAGGATATTCTGCTAATATTAAAAAAGTATTCACCCGGAACTTCAATATCCTCAATGAGATAATCATTTGTTTCATTATCTTCATTTTCTTCATTGGATTCATTTGCTTCATTGGTCTTTTTAAAAATCTGAACCGTATCCAAAAGAAAATTCCTTGAAATAACATAATTTTTCTCTCCATGTGTTATTTCAACGTACCCTTTGTACAAGGGGCTGTTCCAAGGTTTATACTTATTATGCTTTGACATGTCATCAAATCCATACATAATCAACTCAATAAAATTATGTATGGTGGATTTACCGGATTCATTTTCTCCAAATACTATATTAAATCCATTGTTAAAGCTAATTTTCTTATTGATAAATTTCCCAAAGGCTTTCAAATGCAGTCTCTTTATATACATATTATTTTACCACCTTTTCTTTTCTGAGAACTTCAAGTCCCAACTTAAATGCTTGCTGTTGTAATTTATCGTTACTGTTGTCAAATTGGTGTTTATAGCTTTCAATAATGTTGAACTCATTACCTTCATAATTCTTGCCTTCGGTTTCATATATATAGTTGTCTTCAAATTCTATATAATAATAAAATTGTTTAGCTTCGATTTCAATTTCATCCATTGAAATATCCGAATTAACTTGTCCTGTGAGTTCTATGCGCACATAGTCCTTAGTATTGGAAAAAGTATCTCCTGAAAACTTAATCAAATCCAATATTTTATTAAAACTGTATGAAACACTCAGCTCAATTTGCCGAGTTGTAAATTTCCTTTTGGCAATAGGCAGAAGTGAATAATCTGCTTTCTTTTTCTCCAAGGTTCCAACTATGATTCCATGCTCCCCTTCATCTTCAAATGACAGAGGCTCAGGAGTACCACAGTATACAATATTGTTGGTTATATGCTGGAAGTTGTGTCTTCCGCCAAAGGGGCAATAATCAAACTTATTTTTAATTATATCAATATTAATAGGCAGCCTTTCATTTGAATCAATATCACTATGCAGCATTAGAATGTTAATTTTGTTTTCATCAACCGATATATCATAAATAGACTGGCTTTTTTCATTTTTTTCATGGTTGTCCCAGCTTATCGAATGGATGCACAAGTTATCATTGGGGAAATTCAATTTCTCAACGGTCTCGGTGTTTTTAATTATGTATACATTATCAGGCCATTCTATATATTCATACATGTTGTTAATATTGTAGGGATCACTTTGACCGCAGGTAATTATTACATTTGTATCTGGAATGGAGTCGAACTTTTCAGAGATTTTGTTTAGCTCTTTATAGCTTATGTACTCTCCCTCAGTCAGGTCACCGGCAATAAATAAATATTGAGCTTCCTTGATTTTGGCTGTCCTGATTATTTCATCAAAAGTATTCCATAATTCCTGTCTTCTCTTTTGTCTTTCTTTTAAACTGAAGTTATTTATATTAAATTTTTTTCCTAAATGTAAGTCAGATGTATGTATAAATTTAAGTTTCATAACCGCTCCTTCCATTACCATGAATATATAGTATTTTACCACAGAAAATGTTTGTCTTCAATATTATAGGTAAAATTAATCTGCTAATTCTCTTAACTTATCAATGTCTAATATTTTAACGGTGGAGCGGTAGACTTCAATGATATCATCCCTTTGCATATTGGAAAGCTCTCTTGACAGTGAAGGTCTTTTAACATTTAAAAACTCAGCAAGCTCCTGTCTGTTCATAGGCATATCGAAAATCATTGTATTTGTGCTTTTTTGAAGAGATAGAAGATATACCGCTATTCTGCCTTTTAATGTTTCGGCATTTAAAATACTCATCTTTCTATTGAGCATAACTATTTTATCGGACAAAATAGTAAGCATGTTTTTAATCAACTGATTGTGATAGCTGCAGTTATTGGAACACATATTGGAAAATATTCTGTATGGTATTAATAATACTTTGCTCTTGCCGGAACTTATAAGATCATAGGGTGAATTACCTGCAGAGGCATAAATCAATGCTTCTCCAAATAAGTCGTTTTTCTCCAATGTTGTCACAATAACCCTGTTACCGTTATATTTCTGGGATACTAAATTTAAAACTCCTTCTATTACGATACCAAGTTTATTAACCTTGTGGTCTTTTTCAAATAGCACTTGATTGTCTGTGTAATTTTCAACAGTCGCGAAACTACACTTAAGAACGGACACTATTTCATCTTCTTTCATATTGTTAAAGAGTGGATTGTTCTTAATTTGTTTTATAATATCTTCCATCAATAATACCTCCCTGTGCCTGCCACCCTGACCCTAGCAAAGAATGACAATCATTAAAACAATTATACCGCACCGGATATTAGGTGTCAAAATAAACAAAAAAGGAGAAATTAATTTCCTCCTTCGTAATCCTGAGCGCAGCCTTATACCGCTTCCTGCAATGAACTGCCGTAATTTCTTGAATTGTAAATATTCAACAACTCCTTTTCCGTTATCTGTCCGCTTCTAACATCAAGTATTATTTCGCCCTTGTCAAGCATGATAATACGGTCGGAATATTTAACTGCATCTCTCACATTGTGAGATATCATCATCGTTGTAATATTTTGAGTTTTAATCAATTCCTTAGTTTTTTCCATTACCAGCCTTGAGGTTTTTGGGTCTAAGGCTGCTGTGTGCTCATCCAACAAGAGAAGCTCAGGTTTGTTCATTGTTGCCATCAACAATGACAGTGACTGTCTTTGGCCTCCCGAAAGGTATTTCACTTCTGTATCCAATTTGCTTTCAAGTCCTAAGTCAAGGGTTCTTAAAATTTCTTTAAAAGTTTCTATCTTATTCTTATTTATTAATTTTCTCAAGGTGAATTTCTGACATTTCTTGTCTGACAGGCTTATGTTTTCCAATATGGTAAGTGACGGCGACACGCCTGCTGATGGATTCTGGTGCACCCTTCCAATGAATTGAGCCCTTTCGTTTTCCTTAAGATTGTTAATATTTTTCCCGTTTAGAGTTATAACTCCTTTTTCCTGCATTATAACACCGCTTATTATGTTGAACAAGGTGCTTTTCCCGCATCCGTTTGCTCCCAATATCCCCGTACATTCACCCTTGTTTATATGAATGTTAAAATCATTGAATATCCTTAATTCATAATCCGTACCTGCATTGAAAGTTTTTGATAAATTCTTAATACTTAGCATTTTGCTTCCTCCACAACTTTTAATTCCTTAGCTTTTCTCGTTTTTACAGGGCTGAATGTATTGTAGCTTAAAAACATTATTACTATTATTGCATTTATTGCTTTCAGGTCTGTTGGTGCAAGACCTAAGTCAATTGCAACAGCTCCTATGAATTTGTATATTAAGGCTCCTATTATTGCTCTTGATGTAAGTTTCAAAATTTTTCTCTTTCTTAGTATTGTATCCCCAACAATTATAGACGCTATTCCTATCACTATTATTCCCGTTCCCATTGTTATTTCTGCAAAACCTTGATACTGCGCCATCAATGCCCCGCTTAATGCCACTAATCCGTTTGAAAGCATTAATCCTATCAATTTATACTTGTTTGAATTTTCTCCCAAGGATTTGACCAAGGTTTCATTGTCTCCGGTTGCTATTAACAAATATCCGATTTCTGTTTTCAAAAATATATCCATCAGCACTTTTACCGTAAATACTAGGAATACTAGTATTATTACAGGCTCAAATCCATCATATAATGAATCATAGCTGAAAAGTCCTATGTTGGATTTCCCGTTTAATCTTAAGTTTATTGTATAAAGCATGGTAGCTGTGAGTATTCCCGATAACAAGGCCTTTATTTTTAATTTAATGTTTAGTGTATAAGTTAACAGTCCTGCCAAGCTTCCAAAGGCAAATGACAAAAGTGTGCTCAATAAAGGTGAAATACCTGTTGTAATCAGTTTTGCAAATAAAAATGCTCCAAAAGGAAATGTTCCTTCTACCGACATATCCGCAAAATCCAGTATTTTAAATGTAATTGTCACTCCTATTGCCAAGACGGAAAATATCAAACCTTGCTCAATTGATGTAAGTATTAATGTATTCATTGTCTATCCTTTCTGTTATGCTCTGCAAATGCGTGTCCAATTTCTCACAGTCTAAGAAATTGGGTTAGGGCATCACAAATTCCGCCCCTTCAAACGCTTTGTGTTCTTTCTCTAATCCTAAGGCTTCTGCAGCTTTTAAATTTACTTTTTTCTGCAATTCAGCTGATGCCTGAACAGGAATATCTGCAACATCAACCTTATCGACCAAAATTTGTTTTGCTATCCTTGCAGATTCTTGCCCTATTACATAGTAGCTTATTCCCTTTGAAACTAATATTCCTTGGTCTACGTGACTGCCGTCTGCAGATACAGTCAAGAGTTTATTTTCTCCGGCTAACTTAGCAACTAATTCCATGGATGATGCCACCATGTTGTCAGTAATTATATAAAGACCTTCTGCCTTTTTTGAAATGGTGTCAAGAGCTTGAGGTATGTCATTTATTGAAGTTATTCCGACTGTTTCAATTGTCAGTCCAAGTTCAGCGGCAATCTCCTTTGTTTGGTTAACTTGAACTTCAGAGTTTGATTCGCCAATATTGTAAATAATCCCCACTGCCTTGATGTCTTCCTTTAATGCTTTAAACAATTCCAAGTTTTCTTTTATGGGTGCAGCATCAACAACTCCGGTAATATTGTTATCCGTAACATCCATAGCTTCCACCAGCTCAGAAAAAACAGGGTCTGTCACTGCAGTAAATACCAATGGTATGTCTGTTCCTTCAATTGCTTTTTTTGCTGCCTGAGATGTTAGTGTTGCAATTGTAAATATTAAATCCACATCATCTTTGACAAATTTTTCTGCAATCATCTGTGCATTGTTTATATCTGCTTGTGCATTCTGGTCAATAAATTCCACCTCAACCCCCAATTTTTCCATCTCGTCTATGAATCCCTGTCTTGATGCATCTAAGGCAGGATGCTGAACAAGCTGTGATATCCCTATGGTAAATTTATTTCCTTCTTTTGTTGAAGCACATCCGGTAAAAATAATGGTCATAATTAATAAAATTGCTGTTGTTTTTTTAATCATTATAGTTTTCATAATATCCCTCCAAGGTATTTTATTTATTTTCAGATATGAACTTGGCCAGGGTTCGCTATCGAAAAAACGTGTTGGCAGGCTGGGGCGCAGGTGTAAATCATAAAAAAATCTTTCATTCCTATAAACATACTTTTTTCAAATATGCTTATAGGGACGAAAGATTTCCGCGGTACCACCCTAATTATGATAAAAATCATCACTCTTCGAAGTCCAACAACTTCTAACCCTGTAACGTGAGTACACGTGTTTGCCTACTCGGATTTCCTTTTAGCAAACCTGCTCCGCAGTGTATATTATATTCCTCGGTTACTGGCTCTCACCAACGCCAATTCTCTGTAAACGTCTGAAATACTTTTCTCTGCTTCAACGCTTTCTTATTTAATAGCTATGATAACTTATTAAATTTTATTTGTCAACACTTATTTTTAAAAATTTTATTATCCTAAGCGACAGCCCTCAGAACGACACTAACAGGTCATTCATAGAAAAAGCGAGGGCTAAGGCCCTCGTAATACTATTGCATTCTCATTTGAAAGATTGATGATTTAAATTAATGTTATATTTTATTTAAATTATCAGCTAAAATTCTAAGTTCTTCATATAACTCATCGGGTATTGTATCCCCTATCTTTGCATAAAATTCTTCAATGCTCTTTACATCTTCAAGCCATGACTCTTTGTCTATGGTGAGCAGTGATTTTAAAGTATCTTTTGATATATCAAGACCTTCGATATTAATATCCTCAGGCTTGGGCATGTAACCAATGGGAGATACAATTGCATCCACTTTATTTTCACATCTCTTGAGCATCCATTCGATTACTCTGAAATTATCCCCAAATCCTGGCCAGATGAATTCTCCTTTTTCATTTGTTCTAAACCAGTTCACATGGAAAATTTTTGGTGGATTGCTCATTTTTTCGCCCATTTCAAGCCAATGCCTGAAGTAATCACCCATATTGTACCCGCAGAATGGAAGCATGGCCATTGGGTCCCTTCTGACAACTCCTACCTTTCCCGATGCAGCTGCTGTAGTTTCCGATGCAAGGGTTGAACCTACAAAGGTACCATGATGCCAGTCTCTTGACTGATAAACTAAGGGAGCTGTCTTTGCACGTCTTCCTCCGAATATTATTGCCGATAAAGGAACTCCTTCCGGTGACTCCCACTCGGGTGAAATAGACGGACAATTTTTAGCCGGTGCCGTAAATCTGGAGTTAGGGTGTGCTCCATTTTCCTTCGATGTTTTTCCGTTCCATGGATTGCCCATCCAGTCTAAGGCGTTCTCCGGAGGATTATTGTCAAGTTTTTCCCACCATACCGTATTATCGTCTAAATTGAATACAACATTTGTAAAAATCGAGTTTTTCTTTGTGGACATAAGTGCATTGTAATTTGATTTTGCATTTGTTCCCGGTGCAACTCCGAAAAAGCCTGCTTCCGGATTTACAGCCCATAGTCTTCCGTCTTCCTTAATGCGAAGCCATGCTATATCGTCGCCTACAGTCCATACCTTATACCCTTTGTTTAGGTAAACTTCAGGAGGTATGAGCATTGCTAAATTTGTTTTGCCACAAGCTGACGGGAAGGCCCCCGCTATGTATTTCACTTCTCCCTGTGGGTCCTCGATTCCTACTATAAGCATATGTTCAGCCATCCAGCCTTCCATCCGACCTTGATATGATGCGATTCGAAGTGCAAAGCATTTCTTGCCTAAAAGAACATTGCCACCGTAACCTGAATTACATGACCAAATAGTATTGTCTTCGGGAAAATGGAAGATATATCTTTTGTTGATATCCAAGGTGCACTTTCCGTGAACACCTCTAACAAAGTCATTGGAATCTCCTAAGACATCTAAGACTTCCTGCCCCACCCTGGTCATTATATTCATGCTTAAAACAACATAAATCGAATCTGTAATTTCAAATCCAATCTTTGAAAATGGCGAGCCTACCGGACCCATTGAATAGGGAATAACATACATTGTTCTGCCCTTCATGGAATCAGTAAAAATTTCTCTTCCCAATCTATAAGCTTCTTCAGGGCTCTTCCAGTTGTTCGTATTGCCTGTATCTTCTTTTTTCCTTGTACAAATAAATGTTTTGTCTTCCATTCTTGCCACATCATCTTTTGCTGAACGATGGTAATAGCATCCGGGGTAAATTTCTTGGTTCATTTTTATGAGTTCGCCGGTTGAGCATGCTTCTTTTCTTAGCTCTTCGTATAGTTCTTCACTGCCGTCAATCCAAACTACATTTGATGGATTAGTCATGGAAATAATTTCGTCTACCCATTTTAAAACATTTAAGTTGGATGTTAATGTTTTCATAGCACTCTCCTAAAAATATATTTATTTTTTTCATATTCCATTAAGTATAAGTATTACTATTCTTCTTGTATTATATTACTACCATAAAACACATTCAATATCAAAAACAACTCCTGCTATTTTTAATTTTTACAAGGCTTTCCTTAATAAATAAAGGTATTTTACTTAGAATGCTTATTTAAATAAGTGTTTTAAACAAAAGATATTCTTAAAAGCTTAGCTTATGTCATTCTTATCCCTGTATTGAATATAGGAAACTATCATTGTAACCAAGGGACATACATAGCATAGTGCTGCGTAAGGGGAATATTGTGCTGCGGTTATACCCATTACGGGTTTTATTAAAAATGAATTAATATTCCATGGCATAAGGGGTGCCACAATTACTCCCGTATCAAAAATGGTTCTTGCCAAGACTGCTTTGTCTAATTTTAGCTCCTTGTATTTTTCCTGCAATATGGTGCCGGGCAGAATAATTCCGGATGTTTGGTCACAAGTTACTACAGTCATCAATATACTGATAAGCCCTGTCCTAGTTATTAAACTGATCCTATTATTAATTCCGTTAGTAAGCTTATCCATCAAAGGCACCAGCACATTGCCTCTTTCAAAAAGTTTAATCAATATAAATGCTCCGGATACAATGAATGTTGCCTCTATCATAGATATC
Source organism: Tissierellia bacterium (assembly GCA_012519555.1). Taxonomy (GTDB): domain Bacteria; phylum Bacillota; class Clostridia; order Tissierellales; family Sedimentibacteraceae; genus Sedimentibacter. The sequence continues at coordinate 13,774 of JAAYPY010000101.1, forward strand.
ATGCCCCCGCTGACCAAAAGAGCATTTAATTCTTCAGATGGAGTATTTCCTTGGTAGCCGAATATCAAGGCCTTTATTATTAATAAAAGCGAGCTTTTCTGAAAAATAATACTAAGGGCTCCACCTGCTATGATTCCTATGGAAAATGTTTTTAATGAATCAAGACCTGATATGGATAAAACTAAAACTATGACAGGCAGAATAAACAATACAGGGGATATATTAAAACCTTCTAATATTGCTTGTTTATACTTTAAAATGCTTTCGGTTTCCGCAATGTAATTTGAACCCATGAAGAAATATATTATTGATGTTATTATTATGGTTGGCATCAATGTTATTATCATGCTTTTAAATACTTCTTTATAGTTTCTGTTGACGGTTGTCATAACGAGGTTTAAGAGTCCTGACAAGGGAGATATTTTATCAGCTATAAAGGCCCCAGAAACCAAAACACCAACCATCAAGCTATGAGGTATTCCTATGCTTAAACCTATTCCGCTTAAAGATATGCCTACTGTACTTAAAGTACCCACCGCAGTACCCATGAAGTATGAAACAAGACACATTATTAAAAATGCTGCCAAAAGAAAGTTAAGGCCCTCCATGTAAGTAAAGCCGTAGTACATAATTGTAGGAACTACACCGGAAGCTAGCCACATAGAAGTTGTTGCACCTATAAACAGTATAATAATCAATAACCGCTTAACATCCTTAAATGCAGATATGGATGTTTCCCAAATCTCTCTGATTGGGTATCCGCTTTTATAAAGCACTAGGGAAGTAAAAACAATCCCCGCCAAAAAACCAAAATATAAGGGAATAGATAAAAGGATTGAGCCGACTAAAAAAATAAGGCTCATAACCATAATAGCAATTGGTTTTAAAATTAGCTTTCTATCCAAGTTTTCACCTCATCATAGAAACATATAATAGATTATGGGTATAAATATAGACGGCAGTAAGTTGCCTACCCTCATTCTGTTTGCTATTAGAAAATTAAGACCGATTCCCATGATTATAACACCGCCTATGGCAGTCATTTCATTTACTACCACAGCACTTAGCAAAGACTGCATAAAGCTTGCAAGCATTGTTATTATTCCTTGATAAATTAGTACGCTTATGCCGGAAAGAACTACTCCTGCACCCATGGTTGCTGCAAAGGTAACCGCTGTTATGCCGTCTAGCACTGCTTTCGAAAACAATATTCCATGATTGCCGCTCAATCCGCTTTGAATGGAACCTACAATTGCCATGGAGCCCACACAGTAAACCAAGGTGCATGTAACAAATCCGAGGGCTAGATTGCTTTCCTTATTTTTCATTTTACTTTCTATAAATGCTCCAATTTTATCAAGCTTTTTTTCAATATCAATACCTTCACCTATTATCGTCCCTATTACCAATGATATGATTAAGAGCGTAAAATTTTCACCTTCTAACATTAAATTTATTCCGATGGCAATTACTGCCAATCCGGTGGTTTTTAAAAGGGCTTCGGATATTTTTTCAGGTATTGCATTCTTAAATAAAAGTCCTATTATTCCGCCTGCTATTATTGCAAGTGCGTTTGCGATTGTGCCTATCATTGGTACCTACCTTAATTTCTCGATAACTTTTTTTATTTCCAGAGAGGCTTTGTATGCTTCATTCTTTGAAGCGATGCCATCTTCTGCTGCCTCATTCACGGCTTCTTTTAAAGAATATTCGTTTTTAATAAGCTTGTCGAATAAAATCCCGTGGATTCCCACTTTATAAGATGAAATTTCTTGCTCATGATAATCATTGTTGTATCCCACTATTACATATTCTCCCTTTTCCACTTCATCATGCTTGTTTAACTGCTCTAAAACATCATCCACATTTCCGTAAAAAGTTTTTTCATGAAGCTTTGTCAGTTCCTTGCATACGCAAAGGATTGAATTCGGCATATGAAACTTTATATTTTCAACTAAGTTTAATATTCTCTTAGGGGATTCATAAAAAACAAAGGTTTTAACGGGATTTTTAAGTACTCTTTTTAAAGCAAGGTCCAATTCGCTTTTTTTACGGGGCAAAAACCCGTAAAATGCAAATTCATATGTTTCTATTCCGGATATAGAAAGGGCTGTAGTAAGTGCTGATGCTCCTGTCAAGCCTATTACTTCAATGCCCTTTTCCCTGACTGCCCTCACTAATTCATATCCGGGGTCTGAAATACAGGGCGTGCCTGCATCAGTTACCAAGGCTGCATTGATTTCTTCATTCAAGAGCTTATGAATTAATTCTTCGCTTCTTTGTTTTTCATTAAATTTATGATACGAAATCATTTTTGTCTTGATATTGAAATGATTTAACAGCTTTTGAGTATGCCTGGTGTCTTCGGCTAATATTAAATCACAAGCTTTCAGTGTTTCAACTGCCCTATTGGTCATGTCGCCTAAATTTCCAATCGGTGTGGGTACCACATACAATTTACTCATCTTATTACACCTTTATTTAATAGTTAAAAAATTATATCATAAAAAATCATAAGTTTACAGTTAAAAAAATAAATCGACTAAAAGGTCGATTTATACCTATATTATGCCGCAGAAGGGACTCGAACCCCCACGGTGTTGCCACCAACGGATTTTGAGTCCGTCACGTCTGCCATTCCATCACTGCGGCGAAATGCTACTTTAAGATAGTAGCATAAACAAAGGTAAAATGCAAGTATTTTTTGCAATTCATATTTCCTTGTATTCAATTTCTGCAATTTCAGGCTCACGGCTCATTTCTACCTTTGATATCCTGTCGAATTTCCTCTCTATTTTGTTAGAAGTTATGTTAATTTTATCCACATCCTCTGAAACCCTTTTGATATTTTTAGCTAAGGACTCCCAACGGTCCTTGTAGAGCTTGAATTCTTTTCCTAATTTATTGAGCTCCTCATGAATTATCCCTGCATACTTTTCTCTCTCAATATTCCTTAAAACAACCTGAACCGTTGACAAAACTGACATCAATGTTGTGGGAGAAGTTATCCAAACTTTCTTTTCACTTGCATAATCCAACAAGTCCTGATGATATGCGTTTATTTCAGCAAATATTGCTTCTGCCGGTATAAACATGATTGCTTGGTCTGAGGTTTGTCCCTGAATTATGTACTTTGAAGATATATCATTTATATGCATCTTTACATTTGTTTTAAAGTCTTTTGAATATTGTTTTCTTTCAGCCTCTGAATTATTCACATCAATCATACGCTGGTAATTTTCAAGAGGAAATTTTGAATCAATGCAAAGCAT
>JAAYPY010000102.1 GCA_012519555.1 Tissierellia bacterium
AGCAAGCTTAAAGGAGTAAAAAATGTTACATCAAACTTCTTTACTGAAAAGATGGTAATTGAGGCAGATGATATTCTTATGCCTGAAATAGAAGAAGAAGCAACAAAGATTGTTAAAAGATATGAGCCCCAAGTAGTATTTGAAGAGGCATAAGAGGATAATCCAATGAAAAAATTAATCGGGCGCTTAATTATCAGTGCAATATTCTTTGTTTCTGCAATAATAATAGATGATAGTCAAACAAAACTAATCATGTATGCAATCAGCTATATAATAGCGGGTGCTGATGTGGTAAAAAGAGCCGTCTTCAACATTAAAGACGGAGAAATTTTTGATGAAAACTTTCTGATGTCACTTGCTTCAATCGGGGCCTTTTTAATAGGGGAAGCTCCCGAGGGTGTTGCGGTAATGCTCTTTTATCAGCTTGGAGAAATGTTTCAAAGCTACGCAGTGGGACAATCCCGAAAATCAATTTCATCTTTGATGGATATTCGTCCTGATTATGCAAATGTATTAAGGAATGGAGATATAGTAACCATATCTCCCGAAGAAGCGGATATCGGTGAAATTATCGTGATAAAAGCAGGAGAAAAAGTTCCCTTAGACAGCATTGTAAGGGAAGGCAGTTCAATGCTTGATACATCAGCACTTACAGGCGAATCGCTTCCAAGGGAAGTAATGGTTGGAAGCGAGCTGTTGAGTGGCTGCATCAATATGAACGGTTTACTCAAGGCAAGAGTTACTAAGCTCTACAGTGAATCCACAGTCAGCAAAATTTTAGAATTGGTGGAAAATGCAAGCAGCAGGAAATCTAAATCAGAAAAATTCATAACAAAATTTGCAAGGTATTACACACCGCTAGTAGTTGCTATTGCAGCTATTCTTGCAGTTCTTCCGCCTGTTTTCATAAAGGATGCATCATTTAGTGAATGGATTTACCGCTCCTTAGCATTTTTGGTAGTATCCTGCCCATGCGCCTTAGTGATTTCAGTTCCTTTGAGTTTTTTCGGAGGGATAGGAGGAGCCTCAAAAAACGGAATTCTTGTAAAAGGAAGCAACTATCTGGAAGCTATGGCCAAAACCGAAATAGTTGTATTTGATAAAACAGGAACCTTAACCAAGGGTGTTTTCAAGGTGCAAAAAATACATTCTGAGAAGGCTAAGCCCCAGGAGCTGCTTAAACTTGCAGCATATGCGGAGAATTATTCCAACCACCCGATTTCCATTTCCTTAAAAGAAGCATACAGGGAAGAGATTGATAGTCAAAAAATTACGCATGTGGAAGAAATTCCGGGACACGGCGTTTCTGCACTTGTTGAGAATATAGAAGTTTTAGCCGGTAATGACAAGCTTATGGAAAAATTCAATATTCCATACAATAAAGAAACATCTGTCGGAACTGTGGTTCATGTTGCTGCAGACGGAGAATATGCAGGATACATTCTGATTGCAGACCAAGTGAAGGAGGATGCTGCTGAGGCTGTGAAAGCTTTAAAGGATCAAAACATCAAAAACCTAGTGATGCTGACAGGGGACAGTGAATCCGCAGGTATTAATACCGCAAAGGAATTGGATATTGATAAGGTTTATGCACAGCTATTGCCTGCAGACAAGGTTGAAAAGGTTGAAGAATTAATTTTACAGAAATCAGAAAGAGGGGTCTTGGTGTTTGCCGGAGACGGCATCAATGATGCACCTGTATTGGCAAGGGCTGATGTGGGTGTTGCAATGGGAGGGCTTGGCTCTGATGCAGCAATTGAGGCTGCCGATGTAGTAATCATGACGGATGAGCCTTCAAAAATAGCAGCAGCAATTAAAATTTCAAAGAATACATTAAGAATTGCCTACCAGAATATTATATTTGCTATTTCAGTAAAGGTTTTAATTCTAATTCTCAGCACCTTTGGCCTCACAAGCTTATGGGCGGCTGTATTTGCAGATGTAGGGGTAGCCTTCATAGCAATATTGAATGCCATGAGGGCATTAACTTTCAAAAACTAAGAGCAATTTGATGACATGAAATGGAAATAATGATATAATGAATACAAGAATGAAGCAAAGACTTGTGTCTTTGCCCCTAGGTATTCATTGTATCGGTGTGAAGCAAGCCGATTTGGCGGCTTGCACTTATGATATAATTAATTATACTTTTATTAGGAGGTATCAAATGGAGCTGAAAAACTTCCATGATTTGATTGAAAAGGTTCAAAAAAATGATTCAATAAAGCGGGTAGCTGTTGCTGCAGCCCATGATGAACATACATTGGAGGCTGTATTCAAGGCTGCCGAGGACAAGTTGGTTGAGCCTGTATTGGTAGGAAATAAGGAAAAAATTGCAGGAATATTAAAGGGACTTAATGTTGAATATGACCTAAACAGTATAATAAGCACAGAAAGCGACAAGGAAGCAGCAGAAAAAACCGTTGAACTGATACATGAAAACAAGGCAGACTTTATAATGAAAGGAAAACTCCAAACGGCAGATTTACTGAAAGCAGTTGTTGACAAGGAAAAGGGATTAAGAACCGGCAATGTTATTTCTCATGTTGCAATTTTGGAAGTTCCCGCTTACCACAAGCTTATTGCGGTAACAGACGGCGGTATGGTGATGTATCCAAATGCCGAGGAAAAGAAACAGATACTTGAAAATGCCGTTGATGTTTTCTTGGCCATGGGTTATGAGTGTCCTAAGGTTGCAGTTCTGGCAGCTGTAGAAACCGTAAATCCCAAAATGCCTGAAACAGTCGATGCAGATACTCTTAAGAAAATGAACGAATCCGGAGAAATAAAAAATTGTATAGTTGAAGGACCTATTTCCCTTGACTTGACCTTCAACAAAGAATCAGCAGAAATCAAAGGCTACAAAAGTCCTGTTACCGGAGAGGCGGATATTTTACTGGTTCCGAATATTACAACAGGAAATATAATGAGCAAGGCCTTGATAGAAATGGCAGACGCGACTATGGCAGGCATGGTAGTGGGAGCAAAGGTACCCATAGTTTTAACATCAAGAGGAGCATCATCACAGGAAAAATATTTATCCATAGTATTATCTGCTTCGGCTGTAAAATAAAATTAAGATTTGGGGACATTCCTCCTGCAAGCAGAGGCTTTACTAAAAAAGGGAGGTGTGTCCCCATACCTTACTAACTGAATCTGTTTGCTGCCGGTTTTGAAATGTTTTTAAGCGCTGTTTGAGCATCACTCTGCAGCTTAGGCTCAACAGAAATATCTCCCAAGGAAACTATTCCCACCAAGGTGTTGTTTTCTACAATGGGAAGTCTTCTAATTTGGTTTTCGCTCATTAATCTCACAGCATCATCAACGTCCATATCAGGAGTCCCTACTACAGGGTTTGCGGTCATTACTTTTTTTACCTGTATATAACCATCATCGCCGACGGATACGGCTCTCAAAGCAATGTCTCTGTCTGTTATTATACCTATTACACTGTTTTGCGCGCATATGGGTATTGAGCCCACATTGTAAGATTTCATTAATTGTGCTGCTTTTTCTACAGTATCATCTGCATTCAGGCATGCAATTTCCCTTGACATAATGTCTCTTAATTTCAAAAAAATCACCTCCAAATATATATTTACCTTAATTTTGTCTTGTATTCAGATTTATGTTTATTAAACAAATTTAAATATTTATTGTTTAAAAGCATCTTCTTGAGGGTAATAGTATCTAAATAATAAAAGGAGGATATATATGAGTAAAGTAAAATGGAATGGGAAGAATTTACTTAAAACTATTGCAGAAAATGAAGCAGGAGCTACCAAGCTGTACAAAGCCATTGCAAGTGAAGCAAGAATAGGGGAGCAATTCTTTGAATTGCTGGCGAAGGATGAAGAAAGACACGAAAAAATTTATAATGCATTGCTTAAGGATTTTTCAGATAAGATGGACTTGGAATTAGAACAGTCAGATGCTGAATATGTTGACTTATTAGTTGAAAGCAATGTTTTGTTTGATGACGAGCTTGTTGAAAAAGCAAAGAAAATATTTACTAAATCACAAATATTCGATTTAGCCGAGAAAGCAGAAAGAGATGCAGTTTTATTTGTCACTGAATTGCAAAGGCTATATCCTGATTTGGCAAAAGAAGAAATGGCAATTATACTAAAGGAAGAACAAGCTCATTTGAAGAAGGTTCTGGAAAGAAAAAAAGAAAGCCAACCCATGTTCGGCAGAGGCATGTAGTATTATCTTCTTAAAAAAAGAATGCATAATTGCATCATTTGTATTATAATGGTGTCAAATGTATTTAACATAATTAAAATGCAGATAAAGGAGTTAATAAAATGGCAGATAAAAATATTAAAAAAGAAGTTAAGAAGAAAAAGAAAAAGGAAGAAAAACCTTCTTATGCACCATCAGAACCATTTGTAAAACCTCTTATGAGTCAGCCTGAATTAGTTCCTAAAAAGAAGAAAAAAAGTGAATAAGATTAAAAATGTGTCCGGGATTCGGGACACATTTTTTCATATAGCAGTTGACAGTTAATCTTGCGGCGTTTGCTATGGAATATATCAAGGAAGTATTTGACATTAAATAAGAAGGAAAACATATTCAGGTTGAATTAATTTTGTTTATATATTATAATTTATGTATAGACATAATACTTGGCGGATAAAGGTTACTATGTCAAGAGCAAGGAGTCAAACAAATGAAAGACTATAAAACTCAAATAGCAAAATCAAAAGAAAGATGCCGCAAGCTTGGATTAAAAAAAGAACAGATATACAGCAAGAAAATAATAAGCGATGCAGATTTACAAAAAATATTGGTCAAAAACAGAAATATGATTATGACTGCCCTTCCATACATCGAAGAGATAATAAAATTTACCAAGGGCAGTGATTTCTTCATTTTTTTGACTGACAGTGAAGGATGTATTCTAAATGCCTTAGGAGACGAAAAAATTCTCTCTGAAGCCTTTAGTCTTAAAATGATTCCGGGAGCCTATATGAATGAAGAAAATGTGGGTACCAATGCTATGTCCTATGTGATTAAGACAGGAGATCCCGTACAGCTGACAGGAGAAGACCATTATATAGATGCTTACAGCAGATGGACTTGCTCGGCAGCTCCAATACGAGACCATAAGGGGGAGCTTATAGGAGTATTGGATTTAACGGGATATACTAAAAATGTTCATCCCCATACCTTGGGAATTGTTGTTGCAGCTGCCAAGGCAATTGAGGAAATGATTAAGAATAAAGGTCAAAATGAATACAAGATAGCTAAAAGAGTTCTTAATATTATCAACGAAGGTATAATATTTACGGATGAAGATGGGAATATCAAGATGTATAATGATACGGCAGCAGAAATGTTAGGGAAGGACAACAAATTTATATCAGATAATATTAATCAATTAATTGATGATTGGCATCAAATAAAAAGTATGTTGAATATCAATAAAAGCTTTTCTAAGAATGTCTGCATCGCTTCATTGAATGATAATTGTTTATTCAACTTAGAAGTAAAAAAGATATACTTCGAACCAGAAGATTCTTTTGAAATAGTTCATATTTTTAAAGAAATTGACAGGGTACATACTAATGTTATAAATAATTACGGATATTGTTTTGACAAAATTATCGGTGAGGATGATAATTTTGTTAAAATAGTAGAGTATGCAAAAAAAATTGCTGACAGCAACTCCACTATTCTCATCATGGGAGAAAGCGGTACAGGAAAGGAATTATTTGCTCAATCTATCCATAATTACAGCAGCAGAAGAAATTATCCCTTGATTGCAATAAATTGCGGAGCCATACCCGAGCAGCTTATTGAATCTGAATTATTCGGCTATGAGGATGGGGCCTTTACAGGAGCCAAGAAAGGCGGAAATCCGGGAAAGTTTGAATTAGCCGACGGAGGAACAATTTTACTTGATGAAATCGGAGAAATGCCATTAGACATGCAGGTAAAACTCTTGAGGGTTTTGGAAGAAGGATTTATCACAAGACTTGGAGGGAAAAGAACCATACCTGTGGATGTGCGGATAATAGCATCTACTAATAAAGACTTGGAAAAAGAAGTGGAATCGGGCAAATTCAGAAAGGACTTATACTACAGATTAAACGTACTCCCCTTGTATGTGCCTCCATTGAGGGATAGAAAGAGCGATATAAGAATACTGACAGATTATTTTATGAATAAGATATCAAAAGATTTAAATAAAAATACAGTTCATATTTCTGAAGAAAACTTAGAATTGATGGAAAGATATGATTGGCCCGGCAATATAAGGGAACTGCAGAATGTAATTGAATTAATGATTAATACTGAAATATTTCCCACAAGATATTTTACAAAAAGAGAACAATATATGAGCAGTGATGGCAGAGAAGAAAACTTTGATATAGAATCAGTTGAAAAAGAACACCTGATAAGGGTTATAAGACGATGCAACGGAAATATTACTCATTCTGCGGACATGCTCGGTATAAGAAGAAATACCTTGTATAATAAAATTAAAAAATACAATATAAACATTTAATAAAATAAAATGCTCAATAAATGGACAATGTGACAGCCTAATCGCTCAAAAATCGAACAAGCATATATTTGAGGAGCTGAGATTTCAACATTTTAAAATAGGCATGGTAATTGCATAATAATTGTTAAGATGTAATATAACAATTATAAGGAGGTTCATATGCTTAAAAGAACATTGTATATCAATGGCTTAGAAACAAAAGCAGTAATTGACCCGGAATCGAAATTGTCAGAATTTCTCAGAGAACAAATGCATTTGACAGGCACCAAGGTAGGATGTAACAAAGGTGAATGCGGAGCTTGTTCAGTTATTTTGGACGGCAAGGTTGTAAGAGCTTGTATTACCAAGATGAAAAACGTAAGAGAGGATGCAGAAATAATTACTATTGAAGGTGTCGGCTCAAGGGATAATCTTCATCCCCTCCAGTTGGCCTGGATGGTACATGGCGGAGCTCAGTGCGGTTTCTGTACTCCTGGATTTATAGTATCGGCGGTAGCTTTATTAGAGGAAAACATTAACCCCACAAGAGAAGAAGTTAGAGATTGGTTCCAGAAGCATAGAAATCTATGCAGATGTACCGGTTATAAGCCCTTGGTAGATGCAGTAATGGATGCTGCAAGGTTAATGAGAGGCGAAATCAAAACTGAAGATTTGTGGTACAAACTGCCTAAGGGAGCCATGATGATGGGAACCGAATATATCAGACCATCAGCCTTGGCTAAGGTTACCGGTACCTGGGATTTCGGTGCTGACTTAGGACTTAGACTTCCTAAAGGAACACTTCATGCAAAATTAGTTCAAGCGGAGGTATCTCATGCAAATATACTGTCCATAGACACTTCCGAAGCAGAAAAGGTGCCAGGTGTTTACAGAGTATTGACCTACAAGGATGTCCCCGGAACTAACAGAATAAACGGTTTGGCCTTCCCTCAAAACAAGGGTGACGGAAAAGAAAGACCTATACTTTGTGACAAAAAAGTATTCCAATACGGAGACGTTTTGGCAATAGTTCTTGCTGAAAATCCTAAGGTAGCAGAAGAAGCTGTTAAAAAGGTAAAAGTTGAGTTGGAGGTACTGCCGGCTTACATGAGCGCACCGGAAGCAATGGCAGAGGATGCGATTGAGATTCATCCCGGAACTCCAAACGTTTATTTTGAATGCGGGGTAATTAAGGGCCAGGATACAAAACCAATATTTGAAAAGGCTAAATATACGGTAGAAGATGATTTTTATGTAGGCAGACAACCCCATATGCCTCTTGAAAATGATGTGGGATTTGCATACATGGACGAAGAGGGTAAATTAATTGTTCATTCAAAGAGTGTAGCCATACATTTCCATCATTTGATGACTGCAGAAGGTATTGGAATAAATCCTGACAAATATGTTATAGTTCAAAATAATGCAGGAGGAACATTCGGTTATAAATTCAGTCCTACAATGGAAGGACTTTTAGGAGTAGCCGCTTTGGTAACAAAGAAACCCGTATACTTAGAATTTACTCAGGAACAACACTTTGCCTATACCGGCAAGAGGTCACCCTTCTTTATGAATGTAAAATTTGCTGCGGATGAAGACGGCATGCTCCAGGCTATGGAAGGAGATTTCTTTGTTGACCATGGTCCTTATTGTGAATTTGGAGACTTATTAACAATCAGAGGTACTCAATTTATGGGGGCAGGCTACAATATTCCCAATATCAGAAACAGAGGGCTTACTGTTGCAACCAACCATGCATGGGGCTCTGCATTCAGAGGATACGGCTCACCGCAAAGCTTGTTCTCATCTGAAGTTTTGATAGATAAATTAGCTGCTGAAATGGGAGTTGACCCCTTTGAATTAAGATATAAGAATGTATATCGACCGGGAGGCACAACGCCGCAAGGATGTCCGCCGGAAGTATACTGTCTGCCTGATGCCTTAGATAAGTTAAGACCTTATTATAAAGAGGCAAAGGCAAATGCGGAAGCAAAAAATAAATTAAACGACGGCTATAAATACGGTGCCGGTGTATCATTGTTGATTTACGGTGCAGGTTTGGGAGGAGTTGATACTTCCGAAGCTTGGGCTGAAATTACGCCTAAGGGAGTAACTGTTGGAAACTCATGGGAAGACCACGGTCAAGGAGCAGATATGGGTACCTTGTATCATGCATATGATGCATTGATGCCTTTGGGATTGGAGCCTGAACAAATCCGTTTGGTTATGAATGATACAGAAAAGACTCCAAATTCGGGACCTGCAGGAGGAAGCCGTTCAACCGTTACTACAGGAAATGCTACAAGGGTTGCCTGCGAAAACCTTGTTAAGGCTCTCCGAAAACCTGACGGAACCTATATGACCTATGATGAAGTTGTAGCTAAAGGTCTTCCGACCAGATATGAAGGCAAGTGGTCTGTACCGGGAACCGACCAGGATGTTGTTACAGGTCAAGGTAATCCATTTGCTAACTATATGTATGGTGTTCTATTGGCAGAAGTTAAGGTTGACATGAATACCGGAAAGGCAACGGTAGAGCAATTAACCATAATAGCCGATGTTGGTAAGGTTGGAAACAAGCTTCTGACAGACGGACAAATTTACGGTGGTTTGGCACAGGGAATAGGCTTGGCACTTACGGAGGATTATGAAGATATTAATTATCATACAACATTTACAAAAGCCGGAATGCCTCAGATTAAGGATGTACCGGATAATATCAGAATAATCTATCAGGAAACCGAAAGACCTGACGGCTCAAGAGGCTCGTCAGGAGTTGGTGAAATGCCTTTATCCGCACCACATGCTGCCATAGTAAATGCTATCTATGACGCTTGCGGTGTAAGAATAACCAAATTACCGGCATTACCGGAAAAAATATTGGCAGGATTGAAAAACAAATAAACTTTACATGATTTGAAAAAGGATTGGAATGAGTTTTTCATTTCAATCCTTTTTAAAACAGGAGGTGGATCTTAAGTGGATCTTGATAAATTATTGGAAATAGGTGACAGATGTATAAATGAAGCACCTCCCGCTTGTACTGCCCATTGCCCTCTTCATTTGGACGTAAAA
>JAAYPY010000103.1 GCA_012519555.1 Tissierellia bacterium
ATCTCCCGCTATTAAATCCATTATATAACCTATTATTAAAGACATAATTCACCGTATTTAATGCATTTATCAATAAAATTCTCTGCAAAATTAACATTCCCCCAAAAATGCAAATGGGGGTAGCCCATAAATTTACTGTCATCCGCAATGATGCACTCCCAATTCTTGGCGGATTCAGGTTTTAAAGCAAGAAATGAATTTCCCGGATTAGTGCTCTTACTGTAATGAAATTCATGAGCATTTATTGTTTCTCCTTTTTTACACAGCATATTATCTTTTAAAGCGGTTAGCTTTATATAGCCAAAATTTCTCAAGCTGCTTGTCATGCAGCTTTGTCCCTCTTCAATCCCTGCCAATTGATATTCTCTGTTTTTATCATCCATAAATGATTTTAACAGGTACATGTATCCTCCACACTCTGCAATGGTTGGAAGTCCCATATTTATTTTATTTCTTAGGCTGTCAATCATAGAAATATTTTCTGAAAGCTTTTCCATATAAAGCTCAGGATAGCCACCGCCGATATACAGTCCTTTAACACCATCCGGCAGTTTTTTATCATTAAGAGGACTGAATTCAATTAATTCTGCTCCAAGCTCTCTCAATAAATTTAGACTATCCTCATAGTAAAAGCAAAATGCTTTATCCCGTGCAATTGCTATTTTTACATTTTTTCTTTTAATTGTTTTAACTTCACTATATTCCACGAAATCACAATCCTGTGAAAGCTCATAAAGTCCTTTTATATCAATTGTTTCTTTAGCTGTGCTTCCTAATTTTTCGGTAATCTTTTCTAAATCGGCTGTTTCCTGCGGTGTAATGAGCCCAAGATGTCTGCTGTTTAATTTGCATTCATTTAAAGGGGGCATATACCCGTAAACCTTAACATCTGTGTTTGTTTCTATTATTTTTTTATAATACTCATACATGTTTTTTGTAACTTTATTTAAAATTACACCCTTAATATTGCTGTTAATTCTAAAATTCATAAAGCCTTCAATTATTGCACAAATGGACAGTGACATACCATTGCAATTTACAACCATAACCACGGGACAATTCAGCAGCTTTGCAAGCTCATAAGAGCTTCCTGCGGTATCTGTTCCTATACCGTCGTAATATCCCATAACTCCTTCCAATATTGAAATATCCATACCCTGGCTGTTTTTGCACAAAAGATATTTACAAACATCATCCCCCAACATAAATTGGTCTAAGTTTCGAGAAGGAACTTTTATTACCTCTTTATGAAACATAGGATCAATATAGTCAGGACCCGCTTTGTATGCAGTTATTTTTTTTTCGTATGTTAAAAATGCTTTTAATAATGCAACGGTTACCGTAGTTTTGCCGCTGTTGCTGGATGGTGCCGTTATCATAATTCTCGGTATTTTAGCCTTCATCGGTCACTCCCTATACTTCCGTCTTTGTTTGTTTATTTAATATACCATGGTTATTGGAATAAATAATAAGCTTTGCTTTTATTTTATTATCCAATCTTTTATTTATATAATATTCAGCTTTTTCACTGAGTTTTCCAATAACCTTGTAATGAATATTTTCTCTTTCAAGTATGTTTAAAGCCTGCTCTGTTGTAAGGCAGGACAAAATTTCGTAAATAATATCAGAATTTGCACCATATAAGGCCGCATAACAGCTTAGCATTTCCATTCTGAAATCACCGTTATGGGAATGGGTGTTCATCATTCCCCCTGCTACCTTCACCATTTTGCCTATATGCCCGACAATCAGTATTTCTCTAAACTTTAATTCCACGGCAAAATCTAAAACATCTCCTAAATAGTTGCTGAATTTAAGTCTGTTTTCTCCTCTTATGCCTAATTGCTCACCAAGAAATTTTTCCGCATAATTGCCGGGAAATGCAATCAGCTTATCATATCCCTTTTCTTTTATAACATTCATTTCAAGCTTAAGACTGTCAATCAAAGCCTTTTCGCTCATAGGCTCAACTATTCCCGTTGTTCCGATAATTGAAATTCCTCCGATTATTCCTAAATTCGGATTAAATGTTTTCTTTGCTATTTTCTCTCCATCCGGGACGGAAATAATTACCGTAATTCCACCGTAGTATTTGTACTGACGGCAGATTTTTTCAATATTTTCGCTTATCATTTTTCTTGGAACAGAATTGATGGCTGCTTCACCAACCGGCTGGTCCAACCCTTTTTGAGTAACCCTTCCTACCCCGCTTCCTCCCTCTATGTTAATTTTGCCTGTATCGTCAAGTCTTACATCGGCACACACCAATATGCCATCCGTTATATCAGGATCATCTCCGCTGTCTTTTTTTACATAGCATCTGGTTCCTTCCACATTAAAAGAAGGGTTTACTATATCGATAAATAATATTTCACCTTCGGGAAGAGTAACCGCAACACTTTCAACTGTCTTTCCCGTAAATATCATCATAACTGCTGCGGCTGCGGCTGCTGTGGCACAGGTTCCTGTTGTGAAACCACATCGTAATTTTTTCCCGTTTTTAATCACAAAATCTTTCATTGCTTTCTCCTTCGATTATGCAGCGAAAAGTATTTACCATTCTTAGGTATCACAACTGTCTCTTGCAGATTTTTTTGCTGAAATTACAGGTTTGTTTTCATCATCTAAGTTAACACTTCCTATTACTCCGTAAACATCCCTTAACATCTTTTCAGTAATCACATCTTTAGCTGCTCCTGAATTATAGTAATCTCCTTGGCTTGTTATTACTACAATGTGGTCTGCATGTCTTGCGGCTAAATTTATATCATGAAGAACTACTATAATATCTACATTTCTAACCTTGATTATCTTTCCAAGAAGCTGACATAATTCCAATTGCTTTTGTAAATCTAAAGAATTTGTAGGCTCATCTAAAAGAATTATTTCAGGATTCCTGACTAAAGTTTGAGCAATAAATACTAATTTTTTCTGTCCGCCGCTTAATTCATTAAATTTCTTCATAGACAGTTCATGAATATTCAAGTCTTTAAGAGTATCCATTACTATATTTAAATCCTTGTCCGAAACCCTGCGGCTAAGCTCCGGCAATCTCCCCAGCAAGACCATTTCCAGCACCGTCAATGATGAAATATCTAAATCCATTTGGGGAAGGTATGACATTAATTCAACCTTTTCACATGTTTTCATTTCGCTTACATTTTTACAATTGTAATAAATAGTTCCCCGGTAGTTTAATAAGCCAAAAATAGCCTTTACCAATGTAGATTTTCCTGCACCGTTAGGACCAAGAATAACATTAAAGCCCTTATTAAATTCAATACTTATATTATCGAAAACACATGCTCTATCTTTTCCATATGAAAACTTTAAGTTATTAACCTTTAACATTACATACACCTCATTTTGCTGAATATTATAGCCATGAAAAATGGTATTCCTATTACCGACGTAACTAATCCTATGGGTAAAATTACACCCGGAATTATTAATTTGCTTAATAAAAAGGCTAAGGACAAAATAAACCCGCCTAACAAGGCTGACAGAGGCATGAAAAATCTTTGGTCTTCACCTACGGTTAATCTCGCTATATGGGGTGCTACCAATCCCACAAATCCTATAGTTCCTACAAAGCTGACTGCAACTGCGGAAATCAGGGATGTAATTAAAATAACCAATCGCCTTACTTTACTTACATCCACACCAATACTTCGTGCCTTTGTATCATCAAGAGTCATGGCAGTTAATTTCCATGCATTTTTAAACAGAATTATCATGCATATAAATAGTACCGCAAATACAATGAAGAATTTAGTCCATGTGGTTTTTAATAAGCTGCCGAAGTTCCAAAACATTAAGCTTTGCAATTGATTTTCATCTGCTATATACTGCAATATCATGGTTAAGGAGCTGAATAAAAAGTTTAAAGCAATACCGAACAAAATAATGGCTGTTTTGCCTATCTGCCTTTGCAATGAAAAAATATATATGGCTGTTGAAACAACAAGTGTAAAGAAAAATGCATTTCCTGTTATTGCTAAGGCTTCCGGTAAATTTAATATACTGTTATTTAATATTAAGCCCACTGCAGCACCAAAAGATGCTGCGGAAGATATCCCCAAGGTATAGGGACTTGCTATGGGATTTCTTAGTATAGTCTGAATTTCACAACCCCCTATTCCTAAAGCTGCTCCTATTGCTATTGCCATTAATGCCATGGGTAATCTGACATCCTTTACAATCATAACATTGTTTCCTTCACCTTGATTAAGGAAAAGTGCTCTTAATATTTGGACAATGCTTATGGAGGATGACCCTATGGAAATATTGAACAGAAATAAAACCACCAATCCGGCAAAAAGTATGCTGATTAATGAAATCCTTTTTTTAATCAAGCTGTTATACAATGCCCTGTTTTCACTTATATCCTCAAATGCTCTATCAGTCACAAATACACCTCAATTCAAGCAATGCAAAGCACTTTTGTGCTTCGCTGTTTTTTATTGCTTCGCACCTTCGCACATTTCCAAGCTGTTAAACCAAGTACTGATGCTTTTATCCACTAAGGTAAATCTTTCAAAAAATTCATCTAAGACAGCTTCCGGATTTATTCCTTCAAACTCTTCAGGATAAAGAATTGCTGCCAACTTTAAGGACGGGTAAAAAGCGTATATGGACCTGCTTGTGGAATGTGCAAACTCATATAAATCGTTATTTTTAACAGCCTTTAAATTGCTCCATCCGTTTCTGTTTATTATGTCAAATTTACAGTCCCTTTTTTCGCTGACACTATCAAGCCAGCCATCGTTAATTCCGCTTACCACTATAAAATCCGGGTCGGCATTTAATACATATTCAGGATCCAATGTATTACCGCCGCCGCCGGAAGCAGCGGTATCTAACAATAAGTCATCTGCTATATTTTTTCCTCCGGCAATATCCACTACTAATCCCCATCCGCTTTTACTTGTAGCTGTTGAACCAAATATATCCGCATATCCTGACTTTTCATAATAAACCGTTGGAGCAATAAGAGCTTCCTTTGAAATTTTAGATGCTATAAGCTCGTATTGCTGATCAATAAATTCATTTACTTCAGCCGCTCTTTCTTCCTTTTGGAATAGCTGCCCTAAAATTGTCATGGTATCTTGTGCTGAGTTTTTCAAGCTTTTTCCCGGTACATCTATCAATACTATTTTGATTCCTGCTTGTGTTAGTTGGTCTTCTATTTCAAGGGCATATCTGTGAGCTGCCATCGCTGAATTTGCAATTAATACGTCCGGCTGCATCGCCAATATCATTTCAAGGTCAAAGGGGGCGTTGTGATCCGAAATTTGCCCCACATGCTCCATATAATTTCCTACAATGGGCGTATATAATTTTGCATACTTGTTTAACCCATGACCGCCGTCCTGACCTGAGCCAACCAGCATATGGAATGCTTCTTCACCTTTAAGCGGCACAATATAATCAATTACATCCATTGTACTGATTGCATATGAAGATATAGGCAATCCTATTTCTACTTCTCTTCCCTTTGCATCTCTTATGATTATGGTTTCAGTTATCTCTTTCTTCTCGGGCATTGCTTCCGGATTAATTTCTACAACAGCTTCCTCTAACCTTGCTGCAGGTACGTAATTAAAGCTGTCGGTACCAACTCCTGCAGAAACCAAGGCATTAGCCACAGCTTCTATAATTGCATCACCTGTAACTGTTGCACCCGATACGGCATCAACATTTAATGATTGACTGTCTATTATTGACCTAGTAATTTTTTCTTCCGCAATATTTCCGATTCCATCCGTTTCTTGGTTATCTCCAACTTTAATATTTACTATTGAGCCATCCTCATTCAGCTCTACAGTTACAGGCACCCCTCCGCTGTAGCCTTCTGCCGAACCCTCGTATGTTCCTGCAAAAGATTTGTCGGCATCTTCATTTGCACCTTCATTTACAGGTATCTGAGTTTGCTCCTCTTGTTCACATCCGCATAATGCTAAAACAATCACTAAAACCAAGGACACTAAAGCAAATAACTTTTTTGAACTCTTCATTTTATTCCTCCTCATATTGTTTTTCTGTATCTATTTTGGGTACATAAACCTTTATGTCCAACACCGGGCTATTGTTAAATGCATCCAGTCCTATCACTTTTATTACATTGTCATTTACGGAAACTATCTCACAAACACATAAGGCTATAGGATTAGGCCTGTTTGGAGACCTGATTGCAAAAACTCCTTTTTCTGTTTCGCTCCCCGGAGGTATGGATTTAAGTGTTTCTCTGTTTGCTCTGTCTCCCCAATATAAAACTATTATATGGCTCAGTTTTTCAATCCCTTTTAAACCCTCCTTGTACTCCGGAAAAATTTCAATTGTAGATTCTTGTTTTGAAAGCTTTCCTTGTCTTGGAGCATCCCCTTTATTTTTATAAATACTATGAACAAGACCAATTTTTTTTAAATTCATAACACTCATTCATACCCTCCTTAAATTCAATTACCGAATAATTCACTTTCATTTTTATAAAGCTCTTTCCCCAAGTATTTATGGACCTTAACCAAAAATGGTTCTTCTAACTCCGCTTTATCTAAAATTTCTTTATTAAGAAATATCGTTTCCTTTTTTCCTTCCGAAAGCACATGTCCCTTGTTAAGGACATATATGTAGTCACAGATTTCATAAATAAAATTCATATCGTGACTTGAAACTATAATGGTTTTTCCTTTTGTGGCAGCAAGGTCTTCAAGTATATTTTTAATATTTTCTTTTGAGTTGCAATCAAGCCCTGCAGTGGGTTCATCAAAAAACATTAACTTGTGATTCATTGCTACCACGCTTGCAATTGATACGTTCTTCTTTTGACCGTAGCTTAAAAAATGTACCGGCTTATTTTGCAATTCAGTTATGCCCGTTTTTTCCATTGCAAGCTTAACTTTTTTTTGTACTTCGTCTTCATTATATTTTAGATTTCTAAGTGCAAATGCTACATCATCAAATACGCTTGAGAAAAATATTTGCTTATCCGGGTCTTGAAAGACCATTCCGGCACATTTTCTTAATTCCTTCAACGTATTCTTATCATATTTCAATTCATTTTCATTAAGTATTACCCTGCCCTTTGAAGGCTTCAACAGTCCTAAAAATACCATAAACAATGTTGACTTGCCGGAGCCGTTTGAACCTACTATGCCTATTTTTTTTGCCTTTGTTAAATCTATGTTAACATCTTTAAGTGCCACAGTCCCATCTTCATAAATATAAGTTACATCTTCCACCCTTAACATAGTACACCCGCTTTAATCAATCTAGGTAAAAATTGCCGTCAAAATGTTTTAGCTCCAATATTGACTCCATATCATTAAATCTTGTCATTATTCTGACAAACAGTATCTTAATCAATACCGCCAATGAATTCATTGAATTTTTATATCCATCGTATCCAAATCGTATTTTTTGGGCAGTATGAATTAAAACAGCTTCTTCGAAGAATATTGCAATAAACCTGTATGTCAATGTGTACAGTTCAATAAACACTGCCGGCAGCTTTGCTTTTTTCATAACCTTTATCTGTTGACTGCAAGGAGTTGTAAGTATAAGAAAATACATGCCGGCTATACCGCTTAAAGCCCTCAGACCCAATGTAAGACCATTTTTAGCCGCTCCTTCCGCCAATCCGATGTAAAAATTTAAAATTTGAAATTGTTTGAAATAAATAAATCCTTCTATATTTAAATTATCTGAAAAACCAAAAGTAAATATAACGGTAAAAATACTTATTGATAAATAAACTATGGGAGCCGCAATCATCTTGGCATATGATTTTTTTGGAATACCGGCACCAAATATTGTAGTTAAAATAATTCCTGCAATCATAAAGCATAAAAAATAAATGTTCGAGCTGACAACAGATAATAATATCAAAGACAGCGAAATTATTACCTTTATATAAGGACTTGAATTGCAGAATTTATTTGTATATGCAAATCTATCTATAATAAGCATTTTATACCTTCTTTTTATTGATTAGTTATTCTCTTGCCTTTTACAAAACCGTAGAAGTATCCTATAAATCCCGCTCCTATAGCTGCCTGTAAAGAAAACAAAAGACTTTCAATTTCACCGCTTGCCGGCTCTATTAACGGGCTGAACCATGGTTCATAATCGGGATTTATCTCTGTTATAACTTCCTCTGCCTGTCCGTCAGCTCCGCCAAATTCAGCGTCTTTTAAAATTAGCAGCGGTACAGTCGCCATAATAATTAATACTAAAACTAATAAAATATTTTTAGTTGATCCTTTCAAGTTGGTATCCTCCCTCTTTTTGATAATTTACAATTAATTCAAAAACCATAATTGACAAAATTCCTTCTGCTATGGCAAGCGGAATCTGAGTAACTGCAAATATGCTTAAAAATTTAGTCAAAGAACCCATTACTCCGCCTGCAGCATCAGGATGAGCTAAAGCAAGCTGTACGGATGTTACCACATATGTCACTAAATCTCCTAAAGCTGCTGCTAAAAATACAGCAAGCTTTTTGTTGGTACCCTTTAACAGCTTGTATGTAAAATACGCTGCAAAAGGTCCTACAATTGCCATTGAAAATACATTTGCTCCTAATGTGCTTATGCCGCCATGAGCCAGTAAAAGCGCCTGAAACAGCAGGACTATGAGCCCTGATACAGCCATGGGCAAGGGTCCGAACAATACTGCTCCCAGTCCGGTGCCTGTCGGGTGTGACGTACTGCCTGTTACGGAAGGCATTTTAAGAGCTGATAATATAAATACAAATGCTGTTACCAAAGCAAATAATAACTTTTGATTTGGATTTTCGTTAAATGTTTTGGATATTGTTCTTATGCCCATAACAACAAAAGGCAGACTCACAATTGTCCAAAAAATTGCCCAGCCTACAGGTAAAAAACCTTCCATAATGTGCATGCCAAAAATATAATTTGGCGATAATAGCATTACTGACACTAATGCTAAACATAAAATAAATCTTTTTTTCATTTCTTCCTCCTTTTTTTCTGTAATTTATACAGACAAAATTTCATTTAATCTGTCAATAAATAAATTGATGGCATTTTGGTTTTCACCAAGTCCTGTAAAAAACATTTTTACATCGATTCCATTGGCAGCAATTTTAGATTTTATTGAAGCTTCATCATCTGAACCGATATCATTTAATGCATGGTCTCCTGAAACTATCAAAAGCGGATAAAGATAAATTTTTGCATACTTTTTTTCTTTTAATTCATCCATTATGTCACCAATAGATGGATTCCCTTCAATGTTCACTACATAGGAATTTTTAACATGATTTTTCAAGAGCTTTTCAACCCTCTCATAATATTTATGTGAATCATGACCTGAACCATGTCCCACTAAGATTACAGCTTCATCATCTTGTAAATCAGTATTTATATAAGAGCTTATAACATTAATTTCATCATCCCCCAACTGCTCATCTAAAAATGTTCTTGCTGTTTTTATTTCTTCAAAGCAGTCTTTATATTCCTTAACAGCTCCTAATATCTTCTCATATTCATACCCCGGTATTACGTGAGTTACGGATACATATACATGAGTGTATTTTTCTTCCTTCAGCTTCTGTAAACAGCTTTTCATATTGTCAATATCCAAATTTTCTTCACGCTTCATTTTCCCTCTGATAATTTCTGATGTAAACACTCTGGAGCAGTCTATATCCTTATATGTATTCTTCACAGCATTTTCAATGGTCTCGATATATCTTTCCCTTGAATCCTTTATTGAACATCCAAAGCTTGCTACAACTATTGCCTTTTTCATATTTCCTCCAACCTTCGTATTATTTCATTTCCCTATAGCTCATATAAATACCGATAATATATAATAACAATGCGTATATTGTCATAACCAAAATTGAAAGGTATGAAAAATTTCCCTCCAATACAATGCTTCTAAGAGATGTAGATGCATGGGACAGAGGTAATATGCTTACTGCTGATTTCACGGCACCCGGCAAATTTTCCAGCGAAAAAAATGTTCCGCACAAAAATGACATTGGTGTCATTATGTATGTATTAAACCTGCCCATATCATAATGGCTTTCAATTGATAAGGCAGCGGCATATCCCAAGGCAGAAAATGTAAAGCTGTTTAAAAAGCAGATTAAGAAGAAATAAAGATTGATTTTTATTACCACGCCAAACAATAGTGATACCAGTATGATGAGTATACTTGCGTAAATACCTCTCAGCGCTCCCGACAATATATATGCAAAGGACATGAGGGGTATACTTATGGGAGATGTAAGGTAAAATTCAAAGCTTCTTTCATAGAGCTTTGAGGTAACAATTCTTGCAGAAACCGCATTAAAGCCTGTATTCATTGTTGTCATGGCAATAAGCCCCGGTATGAGAAAATGCATGTATGTGGAGCCTTCCACCACGACATCCTTTCCTAACCCCCAACCGAAAGCAATTAAATATAAAATAGGACTCATGATGGCAGAGGAGGTAATTCTTCCGATTCGTCTTTTAAAAAATAAATATTCTCTCCATAAAACAGTAACTATTTCCATCATCTTACCTTCCTGTTTGTATAATTGTAGAAAACATCTTCCAAGGTTGTTTCCCTTATTGTGTAATTTAAGCTGTCAATGCCTGCAGAGTAATCCAATGCTTTTTTCTTTGAGTCGAAAAATCTATACACTGTTTTTAATTCTTCATCAAAATGTTCAACCGTGTAAACTCCCAACTGTTCTTTTAAATGCTTGGACGTACTGTCTTGAATAATCATCCCTTTGTCAATAAGACATACTCTGCTGCATAGATATTCTGCTTCCTCAATATAGTGGGTAGTCAGCAGCACCGTCTTATTTCTTGATTTCAAATACTTTAAAATATCCCATATCTTTCTTCTTCCGTTTATATCTATTCCTACAGTGGGTTCATCCAATATAATTATATCCGGATCATTTATGAGTGCTTTTGCAATTGTGAGCCGCCTTGTCATACCTCCCGACAAATCTGCTGTCCTTCTGTCTTTAAAATCTGATAATTCAACAAAGTCCAAAAGCTCATCTATTTTATTTCTATAGTTTTCTACTCTGAAAAGCTTTGCGGCAAAAATAAGATTTTCGCATACGGTAAGCTCCTTGTCTAAATTGGAGTATTGGGGTACAATACCCATAATCCCCTTTATTTCTTTATTATTCCTGTTCATCAAACTCCCGTTAATGTATACATTTCCTGCAGTAGGCTTTAACAAGCCGGTAATTATCTTTATAATTGTTGTCTTTCCTGCTCCGTTTGGTCCCAAAACCCCAATAAATTCACCAGATTCTATAACTAAATCAATATTGTTTACGGCTGTAAAATCATTGAATTTTTTGCTTAGATTTTTTATTTCAATCATCTTATCACTTCCCGGCTGTACCATTATTTTTCTTAGGAATAAAGTATGGACAATTATTTATTTTATCTTCATAAATGTCGGCATCAATTTTAAAAATATCCTTTAACAGCTCTTTGCTGACTATTTGGCATGGCTCTCCATATTCCTTTAGCTCACCATCATGTATGACCATCATCTTATCCGAATATCTTGCTGCCTGATTTATATCATGCAAAACCATGATAACAGTGATGCCGAGTGTTTTATTCAGCTCCTTTATCATCTCCAAGGTCTCCATCTGATAGCAGATATCAAGAAAGGTTGTAGGCTCATCAAGCAAAAGCATCCTTGGTTTTTGCGCCAG
>JAAYPY010000104.1 GCA_012519555.1 Tissierellia bacterium
ATAAGTTTACGGGTACATTTGATGGACAAGGTCATGTAATTAAAAGCTTACAGAAAACTGAGAGCGAGAGCTATGGTAGCTTGGGTTTATTTAATACTTTGGGAGACTGTACCTTTAAAAATTTAAGTATTGAATTAGGGAGCATTGGACTAAATGGCAATAATAGTACAGGTTCTATTGCGGGTACTTTTGAGTCTTCTGATTTTGAAAACGGTAAAGGACTTATTATAATTAACTGTTATGTTGAGGGTAAAGTCACGGGTCAAGATTGTGTTGGCGGCTTTGTTGGCGAAGCTTCAGGAAATACATCCATTCATGGATCTTATGTAAAAGGCTCAATAATAGCTAAAGATGGAATTTCTCTTGGCGGTGGTTTTTTAGGTGACGTTTATGGAAAATTAAATGTAATTGATGGTTTTTTCGAAGGGTCTATACTTGCTGAAAGCGGAGCAGGAGGAATTATCGGTAATAATAAAGGGGCTATTTCTAGTTCAATAATTGAAGACTGCACAGTACGGGGTGAGATAACTGTATCAGGTAAAACTAGAGCTGAAGCTGGCGGGATTGTGGGCTCCGGCATAAGGCAAAACATTTCAAACTGTTATTCATACGCTGATGTCACAGTAGATATTGTTGATGATGGTGATAGCGGAGGTTACTCGGGCGGGATTATCGGATATGTTTCGGATGGAACTATAAGTGAATGTTATTCCTACGGAAAAATAAAGTCACTTAACTCATATGCAACTGCAGGTGGAATTGCCGGTTATTCCTCTATGGAAATAACTGTAAAATCCTGCGCTGCTTATGGTAATGTTGAAGCAATCTCCGGAGAGAATAAGAGTGCTTATGCAGGGGGAATAATTGGACACGGTCAGGTTAATATTAGTGACTGTTCATATGAAGCTGATGTCTCGGCGAGAACTATTGGAGAAGATTTTCAAATTGCAACTGCAGGTGGAATTGCGGGCGAAGCTTCAAATTCAATTTTCAAAGATTGTAAAACAATAGGAAATGTTACCACCGAATCAGACATGTATGCTTGTTCCGGAGGAATTGTTGGGAAGGGGTGGGGTAATAATAATATTACTTCTTGTCAGTCTTCTGCAGCAATTAGAGCTATATCAAAAACTAAAGGTAAATCTGGACAACATGCTAATGCCGGGGGTCTTACAAGCGATTTTTTGCAGGATTCAGTTGGCACAATAATAAGTTCCGCATTTACCGGCAGTGCTGATGCAAGTGATGATGGAGATTCTGTACAAGCCTATGCATTTGCTGCCGGAGAAGCAATTATTAGAGGTTCAGTCTATAATTCCACAAGCCTCCCATTAGCTGTTTCTTGGGAAGGAACAGGTGGTGATGTTACATTACCGGATGGAAAAGTAATAATTGGCAATAGTGAAGATATAGACTATGATAGCGATTATGAGAATTATTATTCTGAAAACAAATCAGGGAAATATTTTAGAATTATGGTTGCGGGTGAAACTTATCCTCAAACAAAGGGATTTTATGTGACGGTTAATGGCATTGAATATTACACAGGACCAACTAAAAATGATATTTATTTGAATATTCCTGAAGGCTATACCGGTACTGTAAAGTTTTCTTGTGACGGTTTTTATACATATGAGTTGCCTGTAAATTTAGTAAAAGCATATAACTTTATTATGCTTGATCGTGTTACTGATAATACGAAGCCGTTAATACAAGCAATTTACGTCAAAACGGCAACAAGCCTGACAAATCTTAGGGTTTTTAATTCTTTATCATTATACACAAATGACCTGTCACAATACGAAGTAATTGTACACTTAAATTGGAAGGGACAATCCGAAGATGAAGTTTGGTTAGAACAAGGAAATATAAAAATTCCTGTTACTGACAACAGTACTGGATTAATAACATTAGCCAGTCTTCTGAAACCCAATGGGGGCGCATTATATGTTTGTGCTAAAAATATAAATGGAGAAATAACAAGGAAACCAATAAATGTTGAGGTTTATGAGAGAGAGTCTACATATAATCTGGAAATAATTGACTCTGAGAGTATAACCTCTCCGAATAACATTGAATTTCTTGCAAACACAAAATTGGATTTTAGCATTACCGGCAGTATTCCTGTTAGCTTTGATATTAATCAGGATGGAACATTTAAGGCAGTTTTTGGACTGCAAGTTAAGGGCGATAAAACAAAGCAGATGTTTGGCAGTGTTAAGGATGCATATGAGGCATTTAAAAATGACTATGTAGGAGCAGATATTAACGGTGAAATTGAACGTATATTAAAAGCAGATGATGTTTTAGCCAGCGACATATTTGGTACTTTTGGTTTTAAAACAAAAGCAAAGGTTTTGGGTTTTGGTGAAGGTAAGGTTATAATTGATAATGGAATGATAAAATTAGATTTTACAGATACAGGCTTTATAGTATCTGTGAAAGGAGAAGTAAAAGGTACACAACAATACTTGCTAGTATACGGCAAGACAGAATTGGCTACTACTGCGGAATTTGCATTTAAGTTATCAGACTTAGTTGCATTAGAACCTGCTCTAAATATTAAGGCTACTGTTGATGTTACTATAGGTGGTGGGCTTGGAGTACCAGATGTTGTATCAGGAGGGCTAAGCGGAACAGGAAGTCTAACAATGGATTCCACCATTCCAAAATTTGGAAGCAATTTAGATGTGTATTCAAGATATTCATATGCCTTAGGCGAGATAACTTTACTCGGATTAAAATTGACAATACATACACATGAGTCTGACAAGTATTACTGGATTAAAGATGGAGAATGGGCTTTTGGTGAAAGTTCGAGTGATGGTTCAAGCAATTTCATGGAAACAGAATATAAGCAAATTCCTAGGGGTTATCTTGATGCAGAATCATATTTCTTAGCTAATCAAGCTTCTGCAGATTTAACGGAACAAGATTTTACGGCTTCTTCCATAGTATTTAAATCGAACAGCTATCCTGCAGCTACACCTCAAATTGCGGAATTGTCTGATGGAAAAAGAATTATGGTCTGGATTGAAGACGACGGTGGAGACAATAGACCGATAGACGAAAATAGAACGGCTGTCTATTACAGTGTGTACAATGATACTGTTTGGAGCGAGCCTCAAATTGTTCATCAGGATTATACGGCAGATTTTTATCCTAAGCTTAATGTGATTAACGATTCGATTTATTTACTATGGATGAATGCATCTCAGGAGTTTTCCGGTGGAGAATCTATTTCAGACATAGCGAAAGCAATGAATATATACGTTGCTGCTTTTAATACCATAAATAATAATTTTGATAACATATCTTGTGTACATTCGGATTCCGATACTCTCAATATGTTAGCGGACATTACAATGGTTCACGAAAACCCGGTTATTGCATGGATAAACAATACAGCAGGAGATATCAATTGTGTTGACGGTGTAACATCTTTATGGAAATCTGAATGGGATGGAACAAAATGGACAAGTGCAGAACTTGCATCAGCCATCGGTGCTGTTGACAGTCTTTCGGTTGCCGGTGAGGGAAGTTTAGCGATATACTTTTCCAAGGATACTGACGGAAATATTGACACCATTGATGACAAGGAGATATTTAAGTATTATAACGGAAAAATAGACCAACTGACAATAAACGATGTTGCAGATACAAAACCAAAGTATATAAACGACAAGTTGATTTATTATAATGATGGAGAAATAATAGTAGAAAATGATGCTGCGGAGTTTTCAATTAACACGGATAGATTCCAGTACTTAGCCGGGGATAATGGTGTTGATGCCATTGTTTACTTAGAAGCCGGTGATAATTTTACCACTTTAATCTATGCAGTATTTAATGATGGCGTGGGATGGGGAAAACCTATTGTAGTATCTGAAATAGATGGATATGTAACAGGATATTCGGCTGTAATGCTTTCTAACGGAGCTTTATATATTGCTGTGAATAGTATAGATACTATAACAAGTATTGCAGAAATCAAGCTGTATGAAATTGTTCCTTACTGTGATATTAAGGTGACGGCTGTAGACTATTACTCTCACAGTATGACAGACGGAGGAGAATTAGCGATAAGTGTGGATGTTCAAAATACAGGAACAGAAGCCGTACACTATATACATGTAACTGTTTCAGATGAAAATGATAGTGAACTTTCGTCTATGGTGTTTTTAGAAAGTCTTTTATCCGGAGATATCTGCACACTAAATTTGCTTTGTCCCTTACCGGAAGATTATTCAAATGATAAATTGAAAATAAAAGTAATGCCTCTTGATTATATCGACCAAAATATAATTGATAATGAAGATACGCTTATGATTTACAGAAATGATTTATCTATAGAAGATATATGTGCGTTTGATTATGGAGAAAAGACAGTAGTCAGCGGGGTAATTGTGAATAGAGGTCTTGATGCTTTTGAAAATATAACAGTCCGCTTGAAGATTGGCAGTCTTGAAGCTGAAGATTACATGGTAAAAAATATTTCCCTTTCTCCACAAGAAGCTTGTTCAGTAGATTTTGAAATTGATAAAATTAATTATATTAGCCCGATTTATTTGGTATCTGATAAAGTTGAAAATGAAAATATTATCTCTAACAATTCAATTATGACATTGGTTCAGCCTCTTACCGCCTCAGATGACAGTATTGCCACAAGCATTAGGATAGATGGAGAAAACAGTATAATTGTTCCGGATGATGGCACTATTAATGTACAGTATACAGCCACTGCACTCAATCAATATGGAAATGTAATTGAATTGCCAATAGCGTGGAGTACTACAAGTTCAGCTATAGGAGTCAGCTTCGATACTTCAACGGGTATTCTGACAGTGGATAGTACTGCCGGAGCATCGGGCGCAGTTTACTTTACAATTATAGCACAGAGCGGCTCATTAAAGGAATCAAAAACTATTGTTATATCACGTAAAGCAGCAACAAATATAGAAGTTGATTGGACGCCGATTATTATAAAGAGCAGTATTACTTACGGTGATACCAAAGAGTCTGCTTTCATAGAACTACCTTCAACAGGGGTGGCCGCTGCAACAATTCCTCTTGACGGCAAATTATCAATTGTAAATGCGGATGAAATCCTGACAGCGGGTGATAATAAATGTATTACTGTCAAGTTTACTGTTACTTCCGAAGGGGATTATCAAGGAATAGAGATAACAAAAGATTATATTATTGACGTAGAACCAAAAGAGATTACAGTAACGGTTGCTCCTGCTTATAGAGAGTACGGAGCACCAAATCCGGTATTCACGATTTCCGTAGAAGAGGGAGCTTTAGTAGGTAGCGATACTATAGAGGATTTAAATTTGTCTTTGACTACAACAGCCGAAAACAGCAGTGCTCCAGGGAAATACAGTGTTACGGTAACTGCCGACAATAGCAATTATATCGTTTCTGTTTTGGGAACTAACAGTCTTACAATTACCAAAGCTGTTACACCTGATGTAAATATTATATATCTTGAATATAACAATGAAACTCCTATCATCGAAGAGAATATTGATCTTGCAGCACTTCTACCAAATGACTGTAGTGATGTAAACTTTTCTCTCTCTAATTCCGGAGCTGCTGTTACTACGGGTGCAGCAATTGATGCAAATGGTATTCTCACCTTTTCCATAGCAGGGGGAAATGACGGCGATAAAGAAGAATTTTTCATTGATGTTATTATGCAAAACTATGAAGATGTCACTATTAAGATTGTTATTACTCTTGTTGATAAAGTTAAGCCAATCGGGAATCCAGTTGTAACAGGAAGTCTCATCTATGGACAAAAACTTTCATCATTGCCCATCAGTATTATTATGAAAGACAAGTCCGGTAATATAGTTGATGGCACCATCACTTGGAAATATCATGAAAGCATCCCTGTTGCGGGGAAGTCGGAACAGATGTGGGTGTTTACCCCTGATAATGAGGAAATCTATTCAAGGGTACATGGTACTGCTTCAATAATAGTGGAAAAATGCGTTCCGTCAGGAGCTCCTACTTATACCAAAATAACTGCAGATGGTAAGACAATAGCTGAAGCGAATATAGGAGGAGTTTTCATAAATCCTTACAGTAGTGAAGTAGTCCCCGGCAAACTCTCTTGGGACGTTGAATACAGTATCATTGTTAAGGCAAATGTTTCATACGGTTGGACATTTACACCTGATGACATAAAAAATTACGATATTGCTGAGGGAACAATAAGGCTCTATACTAAAAAAAGCGATACCTCCGGTCCGAGTACTACTAAACCGGAAAAAGCTTCAGTTGAAGCTGGTATGAATGATATTGAATCATGGGATAACCCCTTTACCGATGTTGATGAAGGTGATTGGTTCTATGAAGCTGTCAAATTCGTAAATATTAATGGTTTAATGGATGATATGGGAAATTCAAAATTTGAACCTCATACAACCCTGAGTCGTGCGATGCTGGTGACGGTTCTTTGGCGCTTAGAAGGCAAACCTACTATGCAAAGCAACAATACATTTACTGATTTATCACAGGAGTGGTATGTTGAAGCGGTAATATGGGCTAATGAAAACGGTATTGTCCTTGGATATGGCGATGGAATCTTTGGTCCAAATGATGAATTAACTCGCGAACAGATGGTAACCATGCTATATCGTTATAGCCAATATAAGGGACAGAATGTCTCAGCTAGAGTTGATTTGGGCGGTTATACAGATGCAGACAACATTAGCAGTTGGGCGCTAAGTGCTATGGAGTGGGCTAATGCGGAGGGGCTTATTACCGGAAGGACCAGCGCCAGCCTTGCTTCTAAAGGGACTGCCACCCGTTCTGAATTGGCAACTATTATAATGAGGTATTTATCCGAAAAAACTGAATAAGGCATTATTATTATTGATAAGTTAAATCAATAAGTATAACCTTTTAGATAAAGGTGTACCACAGAAATAGCCTAAATAAAAAATTCAGGGTCTTGTATAAACTAATTGATGTCAAGACCCTGAAATTTTTGATAAAAGCCTGTCAAATGCCATCATGAATTCATCTGCTCTAGGAGTAAAGTTAATATCCCCTGGGGCAAGGTCTAATTGAAGAGCAAATATTAATTATTTATGAAATGGTATTGCAAATATAAATCTACCATGTTATAATTACAAAAACGTGGTATATACCATTATACCATTATGAAAGAGCGTGATATTATTAATAATAAAAAATACATACCTCCGGTTTATATCCAAATTAGAGATATTTTAGCAGAGAAAATAAAGTCCGGGGAATTTATAAGCGGCGATAAATTGCCATCTGAGAGAGAGCTTAGTGAAATATACAGTATCAGCAGGATGACTGCAAGAAATGCTTTAACACAGCTTGTGGATTCCGGGTATGCTTACAGACTTAAAGGTAAGGGAACATTTGTAAGTTATCCTAATATTGAAAGGGATTTCGTTAAACTCAGCGGGTTTTCTCAAATGTTAAAATCAAAGGGAATAAAACCGAGCAACAAAATTGTAAAATCAGGAATTATTGAGGCTGACAAAAAAATAGCCTCACTCTTAGAAACAACAATTGGTACAAAAGTTTATGAGATTGTACGTATCAGATATGGAAATAACATTGCGCTAGCATTGGAGTATTCTTATTTACCTGTTAATTTGTTAGATAATTTGCTGCAATATGACTTTGAAAAGGATTCGTTATACAAGGTTATAGAAGAGAATTATAACTACAAGCTAAAGTATTCTAAACAATGGATAAAAATAACTACATTGAATAAAAACGAATCTAAATTATTAAATGTGAAAGAACATACCCCGGCTTTTCTATTGGAATCCATCTCATACGATATGGATGAAACAGTTGTAGAGTCAACCTTGTCATTAAATATTGGCGACAGAACAGCTTTTTATACTGAATTGTGGCCGAATAGTATTTGAAAATGAAATGTCAGTTAAACATATTATTTAAAGACAAAAGGGTAATTTAAGTATTGTACCGCTACATATAGTTTATGAATAATTAATGAGGTGAAAGATGTCTGCCATTGTATCTTTAATAAATGTTGAAAAAAGCTTTGGGAAAAACAAGGTTGTAAAAAGTATGAATATTGAAGTAAAGGAAGGAGAATTTTTAACTCTTTTAGGACCATCGGGATGTGGCAAGACCACAACTCTGAGAATGATTGCCGGGTTTGAAGATGCAACTTCCGGTATTATCAAGGTTCAAGGTGTAAGGGTTGAAGATAAGGAGCCTTTTGAAAGAGATGTAAATACAGTATTTCAAAATTATGCTCTTTTTCCTCATATGACGGTATTTGATAATATTGCTTACGGACTAAAAATAAAGAAGAGACCAAAGGATGAAATTAAAAAGAGAGTCAATGAAATGTTAGACCTTGTTCAGCTAAAGGGATATGAAAACAGAAAACCTGATGCTCTTTCGGGGGGGCAAAAGCAAAGAGTTGCAATTGCAAGAGCCCTCATAAATAATCCAAAGGTATTGCTTCTTGATGAGCCTTTGGGTGCTCTTGATCTTAAGCTTAGAAAACAAATGCAGGTAGAACTGAAAAGGCTGCAAAAGAAACTTGGAATAACATTTGTTTATGTAACTCATGATCAGGAAGAAGCTCTTACAATGAGTGACAGAATAGCAGTAATGAATGAAGGCGTAATAGAACAGCTTGGTACACCAAGAGAAATTTATGACAGGCCCCTTACTAAATTTGTAGCAGGTTTTATTGGAGAATCAAATATATTTGATGGTAAGGTTATAAGCGTTAATGATGGAATAATATATGTTGAAACTTCAGCCGGAACCATGAAGGTGAAAGGAAATGGATTTGAAGCAGGAGAGGATATCCATGTATCGATAAGGCCGGAGCATATAAAGGTTAGCGCAGATTCTGTTGAAGGATTTAACCTAAGAGGTAAAATTAAAGATAATATATATATGGGAACCTTTGTAAAAACATCTGTTGATTTAAAGGACAAAACTGAAATTAAGTATTCTCGTATTGAGAAGGAAGAGGAATTTACAGAAGGAAATTTTGTAAATATTTATTGGAATCCGGAAAGAGCTGTTGCAATTAAGTCAAAGAGTTAGTGGAGGGCAATATGAAAAAAAATAAATTCAAACAAAATACACTGCCTGCTTTGGCTATGGCAGGACCGGTTTCCTTATGGATGATTTTATTTGTGACATTGCCTATGCTGTATATTATCTATATCAGTTTTATGTCCAGGGGAATATTTGGCGATGTTGTTTATGAATTTTCGTTGGACAGCTATAAAACTTTGTTAGACAGCACATATTTTAAAGTTATAGTAAAATCCATGAAAGCAGCATTTATAACTACACTCTTGTGTATACTTATAGGATATCCCTTTGCATATTATATTGCCAAACAACCGAAGGAAGTGGCTTCAAAGCTTATAATGCTTGTTATGATTCCATTTTGGACAAATTCATTAATGAGACTTAACAGTTGGCTTCTGCTATTTCAGACAAGCGGACCTGTAAATAATTTTCTTCAAAATGCAGGTTTTATTGATTCACCTATAAGCTTTGTATATACGGACGGTCTTGTAATGATTGGAATGATAACTAACATGCTGCCATTTGCAGTGCTTCCCATGTACAGCTCAATTGAAAAATTAAGCAAATCCCTTTTGGAAGCATCGGCAGATTTAGGCGCTTCAAGAAGCACCACTTTTTTTAATATTACATTACCCCTTACCTTTCCGGGAATATTTTCGTCAATAATATTGGTATTTATACCTTCCCTTGGTATTTATACTGTGACGGACATGCTTGGCGGAGGGAAGGTTTTGTATATAGGAAATATAATAAAAAATCAATTCGGAGCAATAAGAAATTGGCCTTTAGGAGCGGCTCTTTCAGTGCTTTTGATTGTTATAACAGGATTGCTTATTTTTATATACACCAGGTTTGCTAAGATTGAAGACATGGAGGTAGTATAAATGAGTATTTCTAAAAAACGGAAAAGACAAAGGATGGAAGAATTCATTGGAACAACTTACTCAATAGCTATATATGCAATTCTATATATTCCGGTATTAGTAATGATGATGTTTTCATTTAACAATCAAAGGTACAACTATTATTGGAATGGCTTTACAACACAGTGGTATACAAAATTATTCTCTAATTCAGCCTTAATAGAAAGCTTATGGTATTCTGTTGTGATTGCTGTGTTAGCCACCATAATTTCGGTTACCATAGGCACTATCGGAGCCTTAGGGTTAAAAAAATATGAATTCAGGGGAAAAAAGTTTATCAATGAAATGTTGTATATACCCATAATTGTTCCTGAAATTGTTATGGCGGTTGCACTTCTTGTCATATTTATTAAGGTAGGATTTGCTTTAGGAATGGGAAGTATTTTAATAGGTCACTGTACTTTCTGCATACCTTATGCAGTAGTTACCATTAAGGGACGCATTAGCGGAGATGGTTACAGTCTCGAAGAAGCTTCCATGGATCTTGGAGCTAACAGAATTCAAACATTTATTAATGTTACTCTTCCCAGTATAATGCCGGGAGTAATGAGTGCTGCATTCTTGTCATTTACTTTATCAATAGATGACGTTGTAATGAGTAATATGCTTGCAGGTGCAAAAAATTCTACCTTGCCGGTATTAATTCTTTCCATGAATAAATCAGGGGTTACACCTGATGTTAATGCACTCACCACAATCATGATTCTAATCATTGTAATAGCAATGGTTTTGAATAATTTAATTAAAAATGCGTTAAAAAAACGTAAAAAAACGGAGGAGACAATATGAAAAAACTAATTTCCATGTTATTGGCCCTTATCTTAATAACAGGGTTACTTACAGGTTGTGGAGGAACTAATACAGGTCCTGTTGAAAACGGAAAAGCAGAGCCAAGTACGGAGCTCAATATTTATATGTGGCAGCAGTATATATCCGATGATTTGATTGCAAAATTTGAGGAAGAAAATAATGCAAAAGTAAACCTGTCATATATGAGCGATAACGCTGATGCAATTACTAAGCTTACAGCAGGCGGAGGACAAGAATACGACCTTATAATGACATGTGATGCTTATATGGAATCACTTATTGATGGTGGTTATATTGAAAAGATTAATTTTGAAAATATACCGAATGCATCCAATATTAATGAATCCTATTGGACTGCTAAAGAATACTGTGTACCATATCTTATGAACTATATTTATGTAGTTTACAATAAGGATACATGCCCGATTGAAATCAATGGATACAATGACCTCATAGATCCTGCATTAAAGGGGCAGATAGCTACAATTGATGGAGCCAGGAACCTGTTTCCTATAGCACTTATTGCACTTGGATATGACCCGAACTCAACTAATGAAAGCGAAATAGCTGAAGCATATGAGTGGCTTGTAAAATACAACGAAAATGTTGTAGCATATGGAAATGCTGAGCAAAACCTTACAAACGGAACTGCTTCCGTTGCATTCACATATGATGGAAATGCTTCATGGGCTATGTCTGAGCTTGGAGATAAGAATAATCTTGTAATTGCAGATTTTGAGAGTGACCCGGTACAGCTTGGTTTTGACCTTTATGTAGTGCCAAAGGGAGCTAAACATGTTGATCTTGCTGAAAAATTCTTGAATTACATCACTGATCCTCAAGTTATGGCTGCAAATCTTGTAGAATATCCATATTCTTGTCCGAATGATGCAGCTGTGGAAGCAGCTTCAGATGCTTACAAAAATGACCCTGCAAGAGATTTTGATTACAAGGAAAATGTGTTTTTCCAAAAGGATGTAGGGGAAGCTATCACAATTTATAATGATTATTATCAAAAATTAAAGGTTGGAGAATAAATAGTAAATTTGGAGAACAAAATAATGTTAAAATTTGATGAACAGAAACAGTTAGACAGTGTAAACGGAGCATTGGCTCTTAGAAATAAAATAGAATTACTTGTAGATGGAATATGCAAAGAAGGATACAAAAACATTTGTTGGCTTGGTATAGGCGGCACTTATGCATCTTGTTTACAGGCTGAAGTGCATATGAAGGAAAGATCAGCAATTGATTTCTTTGTTGAAAATGCTGCAGAATACCTTCTCACAGGCAACAAAAAGGTGGGAGAAGGCACAATTGTAGTTATTTCTTCTGTTACCGGAAGCACAAAAGAAATGGTTGATGGAGTAAAAAAGGCTCAAGAAGCCGGTGCCAAGGTAATTGGTTTTGTTGATTATCCGGACACAGAATTAGCCAAAATGGTAGATTATCTTATTTCATATCCCAATAATGAGCAGCTTAAATTTTTTATGGTAGCTGACAGATTTATGTACAATGCAGGAGAGTTTGATGAATATTATGAGCTATATGCTGAACTTGACGAACATCTTGCTATTGGACTTGTAGAAGTGGAAAAGGCAGCCGATGAACTTGGTGAGAGCATAGCAAGAAAGCATATGAATGACAGTATACATTATTTTGTTGGAGCAGGAAATCAATATGGTGCAACATATTCCTACGCAATGTGTTACTGGGAAGAGCAGCATTGGATAAGGACAAAATCAATTCACAGTGCAGAATTTTTCCATGGTATGTTTGAAATTATTGACAGAGATACTGCAGTTACTGTATTTATTGGAGAAGATTCTCAAAGGGCACTCAGTGAAAGAGTAGCAAGATTTTTGCCAAGAATATGTGCAAACTATAATATAATTGATACAAAAGACTACGAACTGAATGGGATAAGTGAGAAGTTCAGGGGACATCTTTCTCACCTTATAATGAGAGCAATAACTTCAAGAATAGATGTTCACTTAGAAAAGATAAACTGTCACCCCATGGAGATAAGAAGATATTACAGACAGTTAGATTATTAATTTGTTCATTTCTAGTAAAATTAGGCTGCTTCTTGATTTTGAAGCAGTCTGTTTTTTCAATCATGAAGGGAGACTTTATGAAAGTTGGAATGTTTACATCAGGATATCAGCGAAATGATCTAGAAGATATTTTTAGGGATGCAAAAAGATTTGGATATGATTATATTGAGTTATGGGGTGGTCGACCTCATGCTTATGTATACGACCTTAAGAGAGGGCAAATAGATAGTTTGTTAAGTTTAAGGGACAAATACGAAATTCCCATAAAGGTTTATACACCCGAACACAACGCATACCCATATAATTATATGATCGGTGATGAATACCAGAGAAAAGATTCTATAAAATATCTTAAAAGTGCTCTTGATGCAGGAAAAGCTCTTGGTGCAGATTATACGGTAATATCAGCCGGTCATGCCGGTTATGAAGCTACGCGAAAAGAAATATGGAGAAGATTATGCAAAAGCATAAGAGAGTTAGTTGATTACGCTGAGGATAAGGAGCATATACTGCTTATTGAAGCCCTTACTCCCTATGAGTCCAACGTATGCACAACAGCTAATGATCTTTTGGAAATAATTGAATATATTGGTTCGCCATATTTTGGGGCAATGTGCGATGTGGTTCCCCCTTATGTGCAGAATGAAAGTATAATGACTTATTTTAAGAAACTTGGTGACAAGCTCATGCACCTTCATATTATAGATAGTGATGGCAGCAGCGACAATCATCTTATGCCCGGTGACGGAAGTATTCCTCTTAAGGAACTTATGGGAGAGATTTTAGCATACGGGTATAAAGAAGGCGTAACTATAGAGCTTGTTACAGCATATATTAATGAGCCGTCTTTATATGCAAAAAAAGCGATAGACAGATTTAAGAATATAATGAAGCAATGAGGATATTATGGAAAAGAAAATAAAGATTGCTGCAGTCGGTGATAATTGTATTGATTTATATGTCAATACAGGTGAATTTTATCCCGGAGGAAATCCCGTAAATGTAGCGGTATACGTTAAAAGGATGAATGGGGATTCATCATACACAGGAGTTGTAGGTAATGATGAGTATGGAAAATTTATGATAGCATCCCTAAATAAAAAGGGAGTGGATACTTCACATATCAAAATATTAGAGGGCAAGACTGCAGTTACACATGTCGAAATTAAAAATGGTGATAGAATTTTAGGTGACTATGAAGAAGGTGTTATGGCAGACTTTAAACTTACTGATGAAGATATAGATTTTCTGTGCAACCATGATCTTGTCGTAACCGGCATATGGGGAATGATAGAGGATGACTTGTATAGAATCAAAGAAAGAAAAGTGCCTCTTGCCTTTGATTTTGCAGATAAACTCGATAGTGAAACAACACACAAGGCCTTACCCTATGTTGACTATGCGTTTTTTTCCTGCGACAGTAAAAATAAGGAAGAGTTGCATGAATTCATGAAATATATCAAATCTAAAGGACCGGGTGTGGTGGTTGTTACCAGAGGGGAAAAAGGCAGTATTGCTTACGATGGTAATGAATTCACTGAGTTTGGAATAATAGAATGCCAAGTAGTTGACAGCATGGGAGCCGGGGACAGCTATATTGCCGGATTTCTCATGGGAATTCTAAAAGGACAATCAATTGCCCAGTCTATGAGAATGGGTGCACTTAGCAGCAGCGAGACTCTAGGATATTATGGTGCTTGGTAGAACAGCGGCTTATTGTTTTGGTATCTTAACAAGGCAAAAGGAGGTAAACTTTGAGTAGTGATTACTATAAAATCAGCGAGGTTGCAAAAATACTTGGTATTTCTTCTGAATTAGTAAGTCATTATGAAAGATTAGGTATACTAAAGCCTAAAAGAAGTCAAAACGGGTATAGAAAATATACAACAAGGGATATTAATATTTTAACCGGTTCAAGAAGGTATATCGAGATGGGCTTTTCTATTGAAGCTACAGAATATTTGATTAATGTAGCATCTTTAAATGATGTTATCAAATCTTTGGAGGATATGGAGAGAAGGGCAGCCAAAGAAATTAGATGGAAGCAGCTAATTTTAAATGAAATTCAGCAGTTAAAGGATAAATATAAATTAATACATGATTATGACACTAATTTATTTAGATTTGATATACAGAACAGCCCAGCCGTATATAGGATAAATTGTCAAAAAAACATGACTATACCTTTAGAAGAAGCCCTGTCATGCGATGTTAAGAAATGGATTGAAAAATTGCCTGTGGCAAGAATATCACCTGAATTTACCATTGAGTCTGTTTATAATATGACAGATGACTATTGCTTTGGATATGTAGTTGATGAGAGTTTAGCAGAGGAATTAGATCTGATAAATACTCCCGGAATAAAGTATTATCCTTCACTCCTATGTCTTAGGACAATTATAAAAAGTGAGGGTGGTAATCATATTGAGCCCAACTCATTACAAGAAGCTTTAATTTATATGAACAATCATAATATGGAAATGATTGATAATGCATGGGGAGATACAATAGGTAACTATACAAAGAATGGGATACATCAAAAATATCATTTAATATATATTCCTATTAAATATAAAGATTAATAAAAAAACATAAATAATTCTATTGACTTTACAACCATTTTAAAGCTTATAATATTGTTATATTAATAACAAAACATAGGAGGCACAAATGAAATTATTTAAAAAGTATTCTGTATGTGTATCGCTTGTATTATTGATTGCAATGTTATTAGCTGGTTGTGGGCAATCAGTAGAGTCAAATCAACCGGAAGAACCATCTAAGACTGCACTTTATACTGCAGGAACATATGAGGTATCTGCTCCGGGTAATAATGGTGATATTGCAGTTTCAGTCACCTTTACTGATGACAAGATCGAAAAAGTTGAAATTACTAAACATCAAGAAACATCAGGAATTGCTGATCCTGCCATTGAAAGAATCCCTCAGGCTATAGTTGACAATCAATCACTTGCCATTGATGCAGTTTCAGGTGCTACCGCGACAAGCAAGGGTATATTAAGTGCGGTTGAAAAAGCTGTAGCTCAAGCAAATGGTGATGTGGCGAAACTTAAAGAAAAATTAACATCTAATGTCAGCCATGATAAGGTTGAAAAGACCTTTGACGTTATAGTTGTAGGCGGTGGCGGTGCCGGCATTTCCGCTGCATCAGCTGCAGCCCAAAGCGGGTCAAGTGTCGTAATTGTGGAAAAGACAGCTGCTTTAGGCGGTAATACCATTGCTTCCGGTTTTGCATGGAATGCAGTAAATCCGGAAACTCAAAGCACAATAGAAACTAAGCCCGGTCAAATT
Source organism: Tissierellia bacterium (assembly GCA_012519555.1). Taxonomy (GTDB): domain Bacteria; phylum Bacillota; class Clostridia; order Tissierellales; family Sedimentibacteraceae; genus Sedimentibacter. The sequence goes on from JAAYPY010000104.1 coordinate 16,190, forward strand.
GACATGTTAAAAGAATTTTTGGAATATGACGAGAAAGATTTCGGGGAGTTTGCCGACACATTAAAAACATTAAAAACACAAATCAATACATACCTTGCCGGAGATACTTCCAACATGTTTGATTCTGTAGAATTTCACATGATTCAAACATACTTGGGAGGAAAAAGGCAAGACAAGGACGGCAATTGGATTGAAGGAAATTATGACCTTCTAAGTACTTTAGTTGACAAGAGCTTAGAAACAAATAAATGGGTGAGAAGTTTAGGCGGGAAATATTCTGATGTACTTACTTCCCCTGTCGGCTCCATGTGGTTAAGAGGACATAATCCGGAGGATAAAAAACAGATATTTGATGCATTGTCAGATTATGTTTTAAAACAAAACGATAAGAATGAAATAATGTTAGAAACAAGAGCTGAAGAGTTAATTGTTGAAAACGGCAGAGTTGCTGGAATTAAAGCCACAAAGGTTGATGGAACGGAAGTAGTATTACATGCAAACAAGGGCGTTATATTGGCAACAGGGGGATACGGAGCAAATGCTAAGCTTGCTGCGGAATATAACAATTATTGGCCGTCCGTACCTGAAGACATGAAAACAACAAATGTAGCTACAGCCACAGGTGATGGAATAATTATGGGCAAGGCCGCGGGTGCAAACTTGGTTGGTATGGAATTTATTCAATTGATGCCGACTGCCAATGAAAAGACAGGCGCATTAACTGATGGTCTTTTGGTGGCACCTCAAAATTATATATTCGTTAACAAAGAAGGAAAAAGATTTATAAACGAATATGCGGAAAGAGATACATTAGCCTTTGCGGCATTGGAACAACCCGGAGAAATGTTCTATACGATAGCGGACCAAGATATGGCTATGACGTCACAAAACAGACCTACTCAGGAAATGATAGACAATATGGTAGAAAACGGGATAATTTACAGGGCTGATACCTTAGAAGGTTTAGCAGAAATTATCGGTTGTGATGCTCAAACCTTTGTAGATGAGATAAATAAATATAACTCTTATGTAGATAAGGGAAAAGATCCTGATTTCGGAAAACCTGTATTCGAAATGAAAGTATTAAACGGTCCCTTCTATGCTTGTCCTGCAAAACCGGCAATTCATCATACGATGGGCGGACTTCAGATTAACACAAATGCCGAAGTTTTAAATACTGAAGGCAAGGTAATTCCGGGCTTGTATGCTGCAGGCGAAGTAACCGGTGGCATTCATGCCGGTAACAGACTTGGCGGTAATGCAATTGCAGACATCTTTGTATTTGGACGCATCGCAGGAGAAAATGCAAGTAAATAAGCATACAATATAGTTCAATATGGTGCCAGGCACCCGTTACGGGTGGTTGGCACTTTTTTATGTGGCGTATAATCAGATTTATACGTCATTTTTGTTGCGCATAATATTCCTTATGGAATTAATTAGTGTTCATAAGGTGTCAGCACCCTAAATGGCTACCTGGCACCTAGCACCTAATTTACTTTATATGTCCTCTGCTGTTTTAATTTTATTAGCTATGATTAATTACATTGTATAAATGTTTTGTAATTATATGTAGAAAAGAAACATTATTTGGTATATAATGGAAGAAAATAATATAACAATAATAAGTTGTGATATTCTTAGGATTATGGTACCATAAATATATGAAAAATATTGAAGTTACACAATAATAACACAAGAAACAACAACCATTTTTCGAGAAGAAGGTATACAGTAGATGGATATTACGATTATTCATGGACAGGCTCACAAAGGAAGTACATATCATATTACAGACATGATTAGGGAGAGTATTAGCTCAGATAATACAGTAATACACGAATATTTCATGATTGAAGATACACCCGGATTCTGTGTGGGATGTTATAAATGTATTCAAAGCGGAGAACAATATTGTCCACATGCAGACAAGGTTCAAGAAATTGTCTCATCAATAATAGAATCGCAAGTTATCATAATTGATTCTCCAACTTACTGTTTTGAAATGACGGGACAGCTTAAAACACTGTTTGATCATTACGGCTATATGTGGATGTCCCATAGGCCGAGGAAGGAAATGTTTAGTAAGATAGGCATAGCAGTATCAACTGCAGCTGGTACGGGTGCAAAAAATGTTGTTAAATCAATTGAAAGACAAATGTTTTGGTGGGGTATCCCCAAAGTTTACAAGCTGAATTTTAATGTAAATGCAATGAATTGGGATGGGGTTACTGAAAAAATCAAAACAAAGATTTCAAACCGGGTTAATCAAATATCCGAAGATATAAAGAACAACATAAATAATGTAAAGCCTAATATAAAAACTAAATTTTTATTTAACCTAATGAGAAAAATGCACACCGGTAATGATTGGAATATGACTGACAGAAACTATTGGGATAATAATAAATGGTTAGGAAGCGAAAGACCTTGGAACCTTTATAATCGCCTTTAGTATTGCCAAGGGTCATATATCAGTGGCTTAGAGAAAGAACCTTAAAATGCTGGGGTGTTTTTTATGCACCCCAATATTTATGATAGAAGGATTTGTCTTTGCCGCAAGTTATACTCGGCATCCTTTAAGTTGTTCTTTGCAATTTCAATCATTTTTTTAGTTTTCATTATTTTATTGTTTTCATCAACAATTTTCACACTGCCTCTGATAGTCTTTGTGGTCCAGTTTTTAGCGTGTTTAAATTCTTCAATTTCACCCCACAAGTATGGTACCGGCAAGAATCCGGCTGCAAATATTTTATAGAATCCTTCTGCTGAATAGGGATTGTCAATATTATCTTCTATGGCTGTTATTATCTCTACTGCCGATTGGTAAAGCTCGAAAGACCTTACCGCTATGTCGGGATTTCTTCCCATGTCGTCAATTTGCCCTCTTCTTCGCATTTCTCTGTATTTCTTTAAGGAATGTTGTGTAATTTTGATGCTTTCATTAATAATATCAGGAGTCGCTAAATGCGAAGCTTCGGAATAGTTGACTACATGAATAATTTGCGGGCTTGTTTCATTGCGGGGCTCGATATCATCCATTAATGCAGTCACGGCTGCTAATTGAATTCGGGCTTCATAAAGATCCGGCTTGAAGTAATCCAGGCCAGCCCTTGGCTGCAGCAATATTCTGAAATTGCTGTCTTCCAGCCTTTTTATCAACTTAAGCATTGCTCGTGATTTAGCTAAATCCTGAATGCCCCAAGTAGATTTAGGTGTATTGAGCATATTCTGCAGGATAAAGGTCTTAATTCCCAGCCTCTTAGCAAGTTTTGCCGCTAAATATGCGGATACAATATAGGTTACATCATCTGCTCCACGAAAGGCAAAATGATGGGGTACATTAGCTTCAAAGGGTTTATTTGTTTTTGCGATGTATTTTATGGTTTCAATGTGTTCTCTTAAATTTGTGTAAACATCATATGGTCCTCTTCCGTCTAACTTGTTAAACCACCATAGGGATAATGCGTGCCAACAAATATTCAATGTTTCTTCATACATCTTAGCTAAAGCGGGTATATTTTTTGTGCCTGCATAGGTTCTTAATAATAAAGGTCTCGAAGCTTCCCATATCATTTGATATTCTTCTGGTGAATTTACAGGTACACCGCCCCCGTTTGTTTTATCTTCCCAATCCTCCCCGAAATTCGATTGACTTAATTGTGAAGTACCGATAGATAGGATATCAAGATATTTTGCTTCCGCTAATTTTTTTGCCCAATCCAAAAACTCGGTTACTGATTCTATTCGTGTCGATGTTGAAGAATAAGGACCTACATGAGCTCTTATTAAAGGTTCAAAGGAGTCGTTCATATTTAAGTTAATTCTTTTTATTACAGAATCACTTTTTGTTCCAAATTCAGGATAAGAGGCTCTGTCAACAGGCTTAAAATTCAAGTATTCTTGTGAGTCGATAAGATTCTTACCAAATTCAATTAATGAAGCGTCATATTTGCAGCCCTCATATATATCAAGAGGAATTCTGTCTTCAGGCACACCTAAATTTATAAGGATCTCCTTGGCGGTTTCTCCGCCTTTGAATGTTTTAACCAGTCCCTTAAATTCCTTCTCAATAGTTTCACAAGCTTTGGGAAGGCCGCCGAAAAATATTGTGTCAATCCGGCCGCCTTGATATTTCAACAAGTTCGCTTTTTTCATTTCTTCTATTAAATAGCCGACCAAATTAACTGCATCTTCTTGATCCAATCTGTAACTGATGCCTAATCTTTCAATCCTTTCAGATATTATCCAGTCAATGACAAGCTTTCGCCTTGATTCATGTTTATAATCATTCATAGCTCTTGCAGTTAAATCGTCTGCAAAGACTATCTCATAACCGCAAGAGGACAAGAGCTCGGCGGCAGAATTTATTCCCATGGTATGTGCATCTAAAGCCGGTTTTATGAACCCATATTTTGTATTATTAAGATTAGCCATTATGAAATCCTTCTTTCAAAAATAGTTTTTAAATGATTAATTGATTGAGGAATATTCAAGTAATTCAGATTACGCCCTTCTTTCCTGAAATCTGCATTCAATAATTTTGATGCTAAGTCAACAGTCAAAGTCGTATAAGTCATATTAAGACCTAATTGAAGCCCTACTGCTTCCAAGGGAACCAAGCCGAAGGGCACATCTTCAAAAATATATCTGTGCCATAAAGAACTTGGTGCGTCAATGGTTCTGTAAGCCTTATTATTTTGAATGCATTCATAAATACTATTACCTGTAACATGATAAGTTTTCATTAACCATTCTCTTGTTGAGTCAACTTTGTATCCCAATGCTGAAGCTACAGAAATTCTTTCCATATCAATATTTTCAATAAAGGCACTGACTGTTGGAGTTATGCCATCGTAATAATATTTGTAATTATTAGTCTTGCTTTCTGTCCAACCTGCATTTAACAAGAGGGGAGCACAGTGAAGTACCATTCCGACATTTCCAATCGATGTTTGAATGATTGAATCTGCCGGATAGAAATATTCTTGTATGCATTCAGGGAGAAAACTAATAATTGTATCGTTTGGTGTATTATCTAAACTTGCTATTAACACAGAATCTTTAAAAGCGATAATATTTACTGCATCCGCATCCGTTTTTCTGCAAGTATATATTATTGTTTGTGTTTCTCCGATAATGGGAGCATAATCTTTATTGAATTTTTTATAAATATGATTAAATTCTAAGGCTCCGAATGTTCTGCCGGGATTTAATACTATTACCGCAGATTTTTTTATATTCTTTGCAATCAGCTGGGCAAGTTCTCTGTGGGAATTTGCAGGTGTTGTAATCAATATAATATCCGGATTCTTAAGAGCTGTTTTTATATCGTCCGTTACCTTATAAATCGGAATTTTCCCGTTCAAAACACCTTCGCAGCGTATTAAACGGGTTTTCATGAGCTTAGATATGGTTTTACGAGACCTGTTCCAAAGTGTTACTTTATTGCCTTGACTGCTTAAATGTGCAGCCATTGCCAGACCGGAATTACCTGCTCCGATTACTGTTACTTTCATACACACTACCTCCCTTTCATAATTATTTATTTAATTTAATACTTCTTGTTATTAACAGCTTCTTTAAGAAGTTCTTCGATTAATTCATTGTAATCATAACCTGCTGCATTTGCCATTTTGGGGAAATCACTATAACCCGGTTGCATGCCGGGCAAAGTATTTATTTCTATAAAATATGGATTTTCATGCTTATCCATTCTTACATCCAAACGTGCAAATTCACTGCATCCCAATGCCTTATAGGCTCTCAAGGCATAATCCTTTAATTCTGCGGTCTTTTTTTCGGATAAATCCGGAGGACAAACCTGACCGGCTTGGTCTTCTGCTTTTATTTCCACTGTATAAAATCCTTCTTCATTGGTATATAAAATTTCAATCATAGGGAGAACCCGAGGATTAGAAGTACCTAATACTCCAATTGTAAATTCTCTGCCGGCAACGAATTCTTCAACAAGTGCAGGTTGATTAAATTCTTTAATAACCTTGTTTATTCTCTTATAAAGCTCTTCATTGTTGAATACTACGCTGTCGCCGGTGATTCCGAGACTTGAGCCCTCGTGTTCAGGCTTTACGATTAAGGGAAATTTTAAAGACTCATCTAATACTTCCTCTCCTGTACGGAATACTTGGAAGTTGGTAACCGGTACACCGACACTTTTAAATATTCTTTTAGCTAAAGACTTGTGTATTCCCATAATCTGTGCTGATAAAGGCGACCCTACAAACGGGATGTCCAATACTTCTAACATTGCAACAACATTTGCTTGTTCCCTCTTATTATTTATTCCTGTGCAAGCATTAAATATTACATCTATAGTTCCAATCCTTTCAATTTCACTTAACATATGGATTGAAGCAGGAATCAGCGTCACCCTGTGCCCCTTAAATTTTAAAGCAGATTCTATAGCCCTCACGGTTTCATTCATCTGCTGTGCTCCATGCAGATTTTCGTTTGTTTCTGTATACACTAATGCTAGGTGATACATATTACCCCTCCTTTGTTATAAATAATCTCCAAAACAAAAAACAAAATAGAAGTCCATATTAAAATGCACAGAACATGCATATCGCATTTATGTTTTCCATTTCGGATATTTGAACATTAGTATTAATGTTCCATTATTAATAATAATTGTTTAAAGTATTTTTAAGATTGTGATATGATTGATGATAGGATTAAAAGCTTACAAAAGCTTCTAAACATTATAGATTTATTCTGACTTGTATGTCTTCCTATAAGCTGTTTCTTTATTAATACCTTCTATTATAACACAAAAAAGTAAAAATGTCTCGTTTTTATTTGATGTATTTGTATGTATTTGTTTTTTAGTTGTTTTATGCCGTAAATTTCAGTATAATGGAAATGATAATATGAGAGAAACCTTTGGTGGAAGCCATTTAAGAATAATCAATCAGAAGAAAAATTATAAGAGGAGAAAATACTATGAGCAATAACACAATACATAAATCATCACCGACCGGTGATAAAAAGATGGAATGGGTGCGCTCCTACATGCCTGCGCTTACGTCAGTGCGTGATAGGTTTATTGAGGAAAAACCCTTTAGCGGTCTAAGGATAACAATGTCAATACATTTGGAGGCAAAGACTGCTTATTTGGCTACAGTACTTCGCAGCGGGGGAGCGGAAGTCAGCGTTACAGGTTGTAATCCCTTATCAACTCAGGATGATGTTGCAGATTCCTTGAGAGCCATGGGTTTTGAGGTACATGCTAAGCATGGCGTAAGTCCTGAGGAGTATGTCGAACACCTTAAGTCTGCCCTGTCCATAAGCCCGCATCTTATTATTGATGACGGAGGGGACCTTATTGAACTCTTGCACGGTGAGTGTGCTGAGTTTGGCAAATCACTGATAGGCGGATGCGAGGAGACTACAACGGGCATCCACCGTTTAAAAGCCCGCTCTGCTGCAGGAAAGCTAAGGTATCCCATGATATCCGTCAATGATGCAGAGTGTAAATATCTCTTTGATAATCGCTATGGCACCGGTCAGTCGGTTTGGGACTCTATAATGAATACTACAAACAATATTGTGGCGTCAAAGAACGTGGTAATAGCCGGATTCGGATGGTGCGGCAGGGGAGTAGCCCTCAGAGCCAAAGGGTTGGGTGCGCGGGTCACAATTACGGAAGTCAATCCCATCAGGGCTCTTGAAGCAGCCATGGAAGGTTACGAAGTGAAAACAATGGATGAAGCAGCCCCCTTGGGAGATATCTTCATCTGTACTAGCGGCTGCAATAAGGTTATCACACGCAGACATTTTGAAGTAATGAAGGATGGAGTGCTTTTGTCAAATGCAGGACATTTTGATGTTGAGGTGGATAAAAACGATCTAATGAGTTTAGCATCTGAAGTCTTCCAACGAAAGAATAATATCACAGGATATAAAATGAAGGATGGAAGGATTTTGAATTTACTGGGCGACGGTAGACTTGTAAATTTAGCAGCAGGCAATGGCCACCCTGCAGAAATAATGGATATGAGCTTTGCCATTCAGGCACTTTGCCTTGAATATCTTGCAGAACACGGCAGGGAGCTTATGCCAGATGTATATGATGTACCTAAGTCTATAGATGAGTCGGTAGCAAGGGTAAAATTAGCTTCCATGGGTCTTAAAACAGATACACTTACCCATGAGCAGGAAGATTATATAAGCGGATTTTAAAAAAGTCTATATGAATTATAAGGAAAAATGCAGGTGGTTGGGATGAATTGGAAGGGCAGGAGGCAGATTTTGAAAATACTGATTAAAAACATTAAAATTATTACTATGGATGATGCAAGACCATTTATTGACTGCGGAATCATTGTTATAGAGGATGGTAAAATAGCAGAAGTTATGGAAGCCGGACACTTCAGCAATAATTCAGACAATCGATCTGACGGACAATTTGACCGGATTATTGATGGAAACAACAAGCTTGCGCTTCCGGGCTTTATCAATGCTCATACACATGTGGGGATGGTGCCCTTTAGGAATTATGCAAATGACCTGCCCTTGGAGGAGTGGCTTTTCAATAAATTGTTTCCTATGGAGGATAAGCTGACGGCAGATGACATTTACTGGGCATCGCAATTGGGAATTGCTGAGATGCTCCGCACAGGCACCACATGCTTTGCGGATATGTATATGTTTGAGGATACATTAGCCGGAGTGGCGGAATCAACCGGAATAAGGGCAGATTTAGCCAGGGGGCTTCAATGCTTTGATGATGACTTCGACATAAAAACCGACAGGAGAGTTTTAGAATCCGTTGAGCTGTTCAACCAGTATCATAATGCTGCTAACGGACGCATCAAGATTCGTTTCGGTCCTCATGCCGTTTATACCTGCAGGCCTAAATATCTTATAAAGACAACTGAGCTTGCCGGAGAGTTGGGTGCAGGAATTCACATCCATTTGTCCGAGACTGTAAATGAGAACAAGAACTGTATCAGTGCTTACGGTAAATCACCAACACGCCATTTAGCAGATTTGGGTGTATTTGATTTACCTACAATAGCAGCTCACGGGGTTCATTTGTCGGATGAGGATATTTCAATACTTAGTAAACATAAGGTTTCAATAATTCATAATCCCGCAAGCAATCTTAAGTTAGGAAGCGGCGTAATGAGGGCAGCTAAGGCTATTGAAGGCGGCATCAACCTTGGACTTGGAACTGATGGCGCGTCCAGCAATAATACTTTAGATATGATGAGGGAAGTCTATCTGGCGGCGGTTTTATCCAAGGGTGTCTTCGAGGACAGTGTAGGCATCAAAGCCTACGAAGCCTTGAAGATGGCAACGGTAAACGGAGCCCAGGCACTTGGACTTGAAGATGCGGGACAGCTAAAGCCCGGCATGAAAGCTGACATAACGCTGATTGATTTGGATAAACCCCATTACTGTCCGCTAAACGATGCTATATCGGCTGTGGCTTACTGCGGAAAGGGCTCGGATGTACATACAGTTATGGTGGACGGAAAGATACTGTATGAGGACGGTGAGTATAAGACGATAGATATGGAAGCTGTAAAAACCAATGTAAAGCGGATCACAGAGAGGTTATTTGCCTAGATATTTCATAAATCAGTATAATAAAATTCCGGCAGGTAACTGCCGGAATTATCATAATAAGTTATTTCTCTATCCCGGTATTACATAAGGTAAAACATAGCATATATTATCACAGCAGGTTACGCTTATGCCGCCATAAATATATTCTAATATTAAAAGATTATTTTTGATGTCCAATACTCTGCCGGCAGTACCGAAATAAGTCGGGCATTTAAATTTGACAAAAATTAACCTTCCCCTGTAATCACACAATGTTTTACAAATATTGCAATCTTCTTTATGTTTACTCATGCGCCGTCTCCTCCTCCTGCAAGGTACCTTGCACAGATTTCAATAGGCTGCGCCTTTGCTCCATCATTGTAGCCGTGTCGATAATGTCTTTAGGTTTTGCGGTTTCGGCTGATGCCGGAGCGTTAGCTGCGAACAAATATATTTCAAAAATATTATCACAACAGGTGGTAAATATTACTTCGCCGTTAATTGGTGAATCAAACAGTTTTATGACGTTATCTTCAAATGAGCATCTTGTAATATATCCATCCATGTAAATGTGATCATTTGTATCACAATTGCACACTACGCCAATCCTTAAAAATTGTCCTATATATTTTTTTAAAAAATAACAAAATGGACAGTCCATAAATTAATTTTCACCCTTTACACAAATATCGCAGCTAATAGTACAAACTATCAACTACGATATATTATATGTACAACTTTCATTTTTGTTAATGACAGGGGCCTAATTATATTTTATCTTTTTGATACTAATAGTTTCATAATGGATGTTAATTCATAGAGGATTTTAATATACCGATCAGTCCGTAATTTTCATAGTCATATCCCATATCAACAATGGTAATATTCATATAATTCGGATCAGAAAGCAAATCAATGTCTTCGCCTACAGTACCGTCGCTGTTTATAATTCTGACTACCGGTCTCAATATGTTTTCGGTATGATTTTTAATTACTACTGCTAACTTTTGGTTACTTAATTTAACAAATGTTCCTACCGGATAAGCAAAAATAATCTTAAGAAAACGATTCAAAATAGTGTAATCAAAATGTTTGTCAACTGATCCCATCAAATATTCAACAACTTCATTTGGAAAGACGGCCTTCCTGTATGGTCTGTCTGAAGTCAAGGCATCATATACATCGCTTACTGCCAATATCTTTGCATAGAAGCTTATGTTCCTGTCTCTCTTTCTGTTGGGATATCCTGTTCCGTCAAGTTTCTCATGATGGTCTTCAATAGCTCTTAAAACTTCATATGGAACCATGTTTTTCAATTGATTTACCGCATTCATAGGATGTTCCTTCATGATTTCATATTCTTCATATGTCAGTTTTTCCGGTTTATTTAGAATTTCAATTGGTATTAACATTTTGCCGATATCATGCAAAACTGCGGCCATACCAATTTCATTCAGCTTACTTTCGCTCAGCTGCATTGAAATGCCCGTAGAAATACTCAGCATAGCCACATTTAGACTATGCTGAAATGTGTAAGTGTCATAGTTTTTAAAATCTATCAGGTTATATGTTAAATCTTCCTTATTCAATAATTCTGTTACAATATTATTAACAACCGAAGATAATTCTTTAATCATATTAGCGTTTACTTTGCCTGAACTCGCCTGAAGTTCATAATATGTTTCGCTGATAACTTTTAATGATTTGGCTTTCAATTTTTCATCGATATATGATTCCAAATTTATATCAGAAAATAATTCATTTTCTATGTAAGCTCCATCTAAGTTATGATAATTTATTCTATTGATGTAAGTACTATTGAGCACCTGTCCTTTTGCTAATAGAAAAGAACTTACATTGTTACTGCCATATAAAAAGACGTCTTTAGCTATTATCATACCGGGTTTAAGGTGCTTTCTTGTAATATATATCATAAGCTCTCCCTAAGATAAAATTGATTACTATTGATATTATTTGATTTCTTTCTTAAACCAATATTCCATAAATAATGCAGTCATAACTCCTATCATTCCCCCTAGTACCGCACCTATTACCGTATTTAGGTTATTGTTGGGGCTAGCCTTCTGTGTTGGAGCTACAGGGGTTGACGTTAGATAAATGTTATTTTCCACAATACTGATAATACTTGTCATTAATTTTTCTGTTCTGCCTGTTTCACGGTATTCGTCTACTGCCTGTTTTTCAACAATTAACTCTTCAAGGAATTCAGTATTTTTGTTAATGGCACTTTCAATAGAGTTTATGCTTTGTTTATTTTCAATAATGTCATTTTCAATTTTTATATAATTAGGATTCGCTGTTTCAACGGGTATTATATAATCTTGGCCATATGCTAAAGGTGACTGAATTTGGACATTTGATTTAGCATTTATTGTTTTTGGAGTTTGAGAAAGCATCTCTTCATTTTTTGCCAAGGTTTCCTTTACAATATCCAGCGTATTTTGTTGTGAAGCCAGCTCAACATTGAAGTGATTTATATAGTGGTTGATAAATCTTTCTTTAACCATTACATCCATGAATTCAATATAGTTTTTGTATAAGGTTTGTGCAAATTTTAGAGATTCCTCAGGAGTACCTGCAGAAACTGTAAGGGTAAAAATATTCTGCTCTGTATTAGCCTTAGCTTGAGGCGTTGCCACAACAATCCTTTTTTTTAGATTTGCAACGCTTACTTCTTCAGTGTTATAACCCATGTCCTTAATTGTGTCAATCAACACATCATTGCTGTAAATCAAATTAATGTATTGCTCATGTGATGTAATAGGAAGTTTGTACTCTCCATATCTGGTCTGGTATATATCGGGCATACTTATAATAATATTTAAATTAGTCTCATATACAGGTGATAATATAAACATGCTGAATGAAGCCGCAAGTATTGCAGCAATCAAGGTAAATGCAATTATCATCTTTTTTCTTTTCCATAATGCAGTTATTAGTTCTCTTAAGTCAATTTCATCATCGTAATATTTTATATCATTTTGATTTTCATTCATTAGTTTTCTCCTTATTTACCATACTAATCACAACATGTTTATTATAACAGTTTAAGCAGCTCTGTTCAATAATATTTGATAAAATGTTTATACGGTTCCTCGATTGGGGTGCCCGGCGATGACTTATCGGTGTTAGGCACTGCCTTATAAACTTTTTATTTGAAATTTTCTACTATTATTATGCTGGCTAATCCTGTGACAAATTCAAAGTCCTTTATTTCTTTAAGGGCTGCATCAATATTTTTTCTTTCAGCTTCATGAGTAATAAATACTAAGGGTACAGTATCATCGCCGTTTTTCTGCCTTTGAACCACAGAAGCCAAGCTGACCTTATTTTTCCCGAATATGCTTGCAATGCTTCCAAGAACACCCGGCTTATCAATAACTTCCATGTTGATGTAATACTGCTTAAAACCTTTGTTTGAAACGACAAGATTATTTTTGATTTTACCACCCGCTGCTTTACCTGCAGTGTTCCCGTCAGCTGATGAATCGGCGTTTTTTACAATGTGAATAATATCATCTAAAACGGCGCTTCCGGTGGGGAGTGAGCCTGCACCTTTGCCGTAAAGCAGCAATTCGCCTACTGCATTACCTTTCAAATATACGGCGTTAAACTCATTCTTTACCGTTGATAAAGGGTGAGAGGCAGGAATAAATGCAGGATGAACACTCAGTTCTATTTCATTTTCTTTTTTGATTCCGGCTGCTAAAAGTTTGATATTATAACCTAATTCCTTTGCATATTCAATATCTTCTTTGGATATTTTGGTTATGCCTTCTTTTGGAATATCACTTACATGGATTCTTTGTCCAAAAGCCAAGCTGGACAGTATGGACAGCTTGAATGCCGCATCATCACCATCTACGTCCGAAGAAGGGTCAGCCTCTGCAAAGCCTAATTTTTGTGCTTCCTTTACAGCTTGGCCATAATCCAAACCATTTTCGGTCATTTGTGTGAGTATATAATTTGTTGTTCCGTTAAGAATTCCAAAAACAGACTCAAATTCATTGGCACAAAGATTATCTCTTATTGTATTTAATATGGGAATTCCTCCGCCCACACTTGCTTCATACATAAGTTTTACATTGTTTTTTTCTGCTAACATCTTTAGCTCCTCTCCATGTGTTGCAATAACTGCTTTATTAGCAGTTACCACATGTTTTTTGTTATTAAGAGCCGCTTTGATATATTCGTAAGCAGGATGTATTCCTCCAATTAATTCAATGATAATGTCCGTGTCGCCATTCAGTACTTCATTTACGTCCTGTGTGTATACTTCCTTAGGCAGGCTGACATTTCTTTTTTTATCAAGGTTTTTTACAAGTACCTTAGTTACGGTTAAATCCCTCTTGATAGCTGCATGCACCTTGTCTTTATTAAAATCCATAATATTGATAAGTCCTGATGCCACTGTGCCCATACCTAATATTCCTAACTTTGCCGGTCTTAATGATTCCATATCTTCCTCCTGGTGTTTTTAAA
>JAAYPY010000105.1 GCA_012519555.1 Tissierellia bacterium
CTTCAACCCATGCAGGTCTTAGTTTTTCGTTCATTTATTAGAACCTCCTTTAGTGGTATGGAGACACAGCTCAAAGTAAGCTTAGAGGAATGTCCCCAACTTTTATTACTGATTAAATTATAGCAAAGCAATATCATTTAATCAATAATTGTAAGAAATTTTGCAGGAATAATTTTAACAAAAAAAGATGACTGACATGTCATCTTTTACTTGCAGGAAAGTTTATTAATTTACTCCGGTCGGGAAAATAGGGTTCGTAGGTAAATTCACTAATTTATTTGCTCCTTATGTAGCATAAATTAGGAATTTTGTGCGTTTGACCTACCATCAAGACTTTCTCCTTAACAGTCGAAGTCTTGGGTTAGGTCATAAAGAGCATCTACTTAAATATCAGCACTACATCAATCACTCCGTCGAATCCGCCATACAGGTCGTATAGTTGGGCTGTAGCGTCCGCTTGAATATCTGACCGTGAACCTTCAACAAAGCTGCTTATATTTCTTGAATTGTCCAAGGTACATATATAAACTTTTACATCTTTAGTATACTCCATATAGGTTATGTTATCAATCAATAATTGATTGGAATAAACTTGAGAGATTTTTATTCTTGATGTTTCAGGAGTTACTTTTTCAATACTCGAAACCACCCCGTTAACAATAACTGCTCTGACATAGGAATTCATCATTGATGAAATACTTTTACCCGCTGCAGATGTATTTGATACGGAAAATACGCTGCTGTTGTTAAAAAACTGCAAATGGCTTGTGGTATCATCTATTTTTGTAACTCCCTTTATTATACCGTATATGGTTCCGCTGTAGTTTTGTTGTGCATCCGGATCAAATGTTACATTATTAGAATCCTTTAATCCCTTGGTAAGGTAAATGGCGTCTATATGTCCCAAATTATTTACAACTGCTTTTCCTTCCAAATATCCATTTAGTTGAGACGGAGACAGGAGTTGATACTGCTTGTTGTTTCCGTATACAATAAATGTATCGGTTGAAATGTAATAACCGTTTTCCAAAGTTAGTGTTTGGTTGTTGTAGGAAGCTGCAATACTTCTTGTGGGCATTAAATTAATTATTTTTAATGTTCCGCTTGATACAGGGTCAAACATAACCAAGTCATTGCTGGTAATCAAGGGTTGCTTTAAAATATTTAAATCATTTTCAAGCACTCTTACCACACTTGAATTGTCTGCCAAGGAATAGGTCTTAAGTCCTCCATATTCGTCAAGTATTCGAGCTGAGGCATTGCCGGTGGTGCTGTTTAAAGAGCTGATTACAATGCCGTAGGTTGACGGTCTTTTACCGTATTTATTGATGTACAGTTTTATAATATTATTGTTTTTATCTAATATTAATGTAACCGAATCATTTACATTTGCCTTTTCGGTAAAAATATAATCCTTTCCCGTCATATAACTGATATTGTTTAAAGTATAGAAAGTATTGTTATTTGCACTCTCAACATTTGTAATAATGCCTTCAACCTGAGTCCTTAACACATGCATAGTCAGTGGCGTATTTTTGCCGTCCAGTGCTTCATAAAAGTAAACCACATCATTTACTTTTATTTCATCCAAGGATTTGGCGTCACCTATAATATGAAGTTTTTTATGGTTAATTTCAGAGTTGCTTAAAGGAAGGTTTTTACCGGCAAATTGCTTGCTTCCTTCCTTATACAGATCCCCTCTCTCTACGACAATTACGTCAGTTGCTTTATAGGCGATAATACCTATTACTTCACCTTTAAAAGAATCCTCTTCATATACTATTTTTATTTTTGCTTCATTTAAATTATTAAAATTACCTTTTTCTCCATTAATGATAATCGGAATATCAGGAACCTGAAAAACTCTGACATTGCCGTAATCATCGGTTACAAAGATAACCTTGTTTGAAAGAAGACTGGTCACAACCCCTGAAAATTCATTATATCTGGGGTTGTTCAGATAAACTGCAGCTCCCTTGTTGTCATAATAAACATCCCACTTATTGAACAAATAATCCGTATAGTCAAAATTGTCTACATTCAAGTCTTTGATTGATATTTCCTTTGTTTCCATTTTACCTAACTTTGAAATAAGTGTTTTATTTGTGATATTAAGAGAGTTGTTATCCTTTACCGTAACCAAATTCATATTTAATGCGTTAAATAACATTATTGTAATATCTCTTCTGGATGCAAATTCAGCATTGGCATTGATATTTTCAAACAAATTCAATTCCAATGCCTTTTCATAATAATTAGAAGGCCAGTTTCCAATCAATGATTCATCAGTATATCCCAAAAGCCTCAAAATCATTGTGTAGGCTTCTTCAAACTTTATAAGATTATCCGGACCGTAAGCAGACGGAGAAATTCCCTTAACAATACCCAATGCATTTGCAAGCTCTACATAGTTTTCAGCCCAATGCCCATGCATATCTTCATAAACAGTAGTCATATTTTTGGAATATTCGTTGAAACCTGCTGCAACAGTTACAATTTTCGCCATTTCTGCACGAGATACTATTCTGTCCGGCTTGAAGCTATTGTCCGGATACCCTTGAATAACCTCATAACTTGCCAAGACGCCTATTGCTTCTTCTAAATAATAATCTCTTTTTATGTCAGGAAAGTCAGAAGCATATATATTTGCAAAAGATGCAAGCAATATTAAAATTATTATCATAAATAATATTTTTTTCATATAATCAATCCCTAATCTGTTCAAATAAAAAAATACTATACAGTACATAGTATTTCCTTAATATTATTATACATTATAATAATTTAATTAGTATTACATTAACATTACAATGGCAAACTTTTGCCTTGGAAACTTCCCCTGATTTTCAATGTTTTGTCAATATCGGACAGTACCTTTAGCTTATGTAGGGTCCACTTAGGTTCTATTAAATCTGATTTTTTTCCATCACCTGTCAGCCTGTGTATCACAATTTCCTTTTTTAATAATTCTAACCCGTCACAAATTAAATTCACATATTCTTCTCGAGATAATATTTTAAAAGGACTTTTTTCATAGTATTCAGCTAAATCAGTATTCTTTAAAATGTGGAGCATGTGAATTTTCACTCCCCAAATGTCTAAATTTGAAACATATTTAATCGAACTTAACATATTTTCTTTGGATTCACCGGGCAGTCCCATAATTAAATGAACCACTGTCTTAATATTTTTACCTTTTAAAATATCAACTGCTTTATTAAATTGCTCTAAGCTGAAACCTCTTCTTATGAATTCTGCTGTCTTGTCATGAATAGACTGCAGCCCCAATTCTATCCATAGAAAGGTTTTTTTATTGAGCACTTCTAAGAATTTTGCAACTTCATCAGATATGCAGTCAGGTCTGGTGGCAATTGCAATACCCTTTATATTTTCACAGCTTAAAGCTTCATTAAATTTTTTCCTCAGGTTGTCAACAGTGTCATAGGTAGAGGTATAATTTTGAAAATATGCAATGTATGTATTGCTTCTCCATTTATTAGACATAAGGGATTTTTGCTTTTCAATTTGCTCTGAAATTGTTTTTCCTCTAATCGTAAAATCACCGGAGCCTCTTTCACTGCAAAAAATACAACCTCTATAGCCTATTTTACCGTCCCTGTTGGGACAGGTAAAATTTCCGTCGATTGATAATTTAATTGCTTTCTCTCCAAATATTTTCTTAAGTTCATAATCTAAGCTATGGTATCTTTTATCATTCCACATATTATTCCACCTTAATTTATGCAAAAGTTATTAACAGTTAAAAAATTTATAATAAGGAGTTATACACAAATTTTATGCCTTTTTTGTCACTTGTCAACAGTATAATCCACAAGCAATGTCATTTATCAGAATTTATCAATAAAGTGGACATTTTTATTCAATTTTTTCAGCATATAAACATCAACTATTGATTTAATCAAAGCTGCAACAGGAGCAGCTAAAAACAATCCTAAAGGACCAAACAAACCTCCTCCGATTATTATCGAAATAATTACCAATATAGGTTTTATTGACAATTGACTGCTTAAAATCTTAGGATCAATAATGAGATTTTCCACTTGCTGCAATATCAGAATTAAAATAAACAATAGAAATCCTTTCTGCGGCTCATATAAAAAATTGATAAACACTATGGGAACACCTCCTATAAAAGTTCCGAAATAAGGAATCATATTGGTAATTCCGATAACCATTCCGTCAATAACCGGGTAAGGACATTTTATTATATATTTTGAGCCTGCAAAAATTAACAAGGCCATAATGAGAGAAGAGGCTGCTTTTCCTGATATGTAATTTGAAACATTGCGGTAAAGAATATGTATTATTTTAATAATATCATTTGCAGTTTTCTTACCGGCAAAAAGACCAAAAAACTCCTTGCACCAATTTTCAATATTCTTTTTATCAATCAATAGGTAGACAGAAATAATTATTGATAACAGTGTATTGGCAAATGCCATAAATATATCTATTACCTTTGTAAGCGCATTGTTTATTATAGCAGTTAGTAAGGATGATAATTTTTGTGTAATTTCAGCAAGGTAAAATTTTACTATAATATCATCACTTAAAAGAGACAGCAAATTATTTGCTTCTCGGTAAAGCTTTGGTATATCTCTTGATAATTGTATAATACTATTTATTATATTTGGTGTTATAGTTTTCACTACAATTGATATCATTAAAAAAATAAACAAATATGTCATGATAACAGCGACATATCTGTTTTCAATTTCTAAGGTTTTTTCAAAAAAAACCAAGACAGGATTCAAAATTGCAGCCAAAAGTATGCCTGAAAATATTGGAAAGCATACCTGCATAATCAGTACAAGACCATTTTCTAGATATATAAACCTGAAAACCGCAGCATAAAATATAAAGATGGGCAAAATTACAAAACTTTTTTTTTTCAAATTATCACCATTACAGAAACATACCTTGACAGGTCCATCCTCCTGCCTTATAACATTAATATATAATTTTTAAAAATATATGTATAATTAATGAATTTATGGAGATAATTTTATCGATAATACTTTTTTTATCTTCTTCCAAATTATATAAACATCCCGCTTAAACATTGCGGGATGTTTCTTTAATCTGCTTCAATTGGAGCGGCTTGCAGAGAGACAATCTTTTTGCCGCCGGCAACTGATTGTTTTCCCACTTCCTTAAAACCAAACTTTTCGTGAAACTTTAAAGAGACCGGGTTTGGCGGTTCAATGTCGATTTCTGCCGTCACAACGGGAATTTCAATTGATTTGGCATGCTTGAAAACTTCCTCATAGAGCAATTTGCCAAGCCCCGAGCCTTGTTTCTTCACAGATACGACCACTCTGTCAATATACAAGAATTTATTATAATTCTTTGTAAACCAAATATAATTTACGCTGTCGTAATCCTTTCCCTCTCTCAAAGCCAACACAAAGGCCTCCACAAGGCCATCTACTTCTATAACCTTGAGAATTTCGGATTGTTGGTGCAAATGAGTTAGCCTTTCTTTCGAAAGAGGAGATAAAAAATGCACAGATTCTTCATTTAGTTTTAAAATCTGCTCATAGTCTTCCGGTGTCGCAGGCCTTATTTGTCGTGTATCAGTCATCATATTATAGTTCTCCTTTTACCCTATTATATCTTTTGTTTGAAGTAATATTATATTATCATATTCAGTAAATATTTTCATTACTTTAGTAAAAACTAATGTTATAAATTTTTACCGGAAAAGTTATCCTTTCTCATGCAAAAACCTAAGGTTGGCTCAAGTGCATTCTCCATTGACTCCAATAAGCATCTAATATATAATAAATTAATTAAAAACTGCGAGGTAGAATATGAAAAAAAGATTATTGGGAAATACAGGCATGGAAGTGTCTGTAATAGGGTTTGGAGGAATTCCGATACAGCATGTAAGTGAAAAGGAAGCAATTAACCTAATACTTGAATGCAAAAAACAAGGGATTAGTTTTATTGATACAGCAAGGGCATATACAATCAGCGAAGAATATATAGGCAAGGGCCTCAAGGAAGCAGGAAGGGAGAATTTTTATATTGCCACTAAGGCTATGAGTTATGATTATGATTCAATGAAAAGCTCAATTGAACAAAGCTTGAATGATATGCAGATAGAATATATAGATTTATATCAGCTTCACAATGTAAGCTCTAAACAGCAATTGGATACCATTCTTTCGGAAAAGGGAGGACTGAAGGCTTTAGTTGAAGCAAAGGCTCAAGGATTCATTAAACACATAGGAATAACAAGCCACATAAGAGAACTCCTTATTGAGGCGATTGATAATGATGAATTCGAAACAGTACAATTTCCTTTTAATCCTGTTGAGCCCCAGGGAACGGAGCTTTTTTTAAAGGCACTTAATAAAGGTTTGGGAACAATTGCAATGAAGCCAATGGCGGGAGGTGCATTTAGCAACCCTCGCTTATCCTTGAAATATGTAATGAATTCAGATCTCATAACAGTTGCAATACCGGGCATGGACACAATCGAGCAGGTTGCTGAAAATGCTCGGGTAGGAATAGATGCAGAACCTTTGACAAAGGAAGAAGAGGATATAATAAACGGTGAAGTTGAAGCCTTAGGAACGGAATTCTGCAGGCGATGCGGTTATTGCAAGCCTTGTCCCGAAGGAATCGACATACCCAACGTATTTGTATTTGAAAATTACGTTATAAAATATAATATGCCTGAGTACGGCAAGCTCAAATTTGATACCTTGGGGGTTAAGCCGGATCAATGTGTGCGCTGCCGCAAATGTGAAAGAAAGTGCCCCTATAACCTGCCCATAGTCGAAAAACTGAAACATGCGGTTAAAACATTCAAAGACTTGGAATAGGAAGTCAATATGCGTAATTTCAGTGTTTTCGATATAATAGGTCCTATTATGATAGGACCGTCAAGCTCTCATACTGCAGGTGCAGCAAGACTCGCAAAGGTTGCGGCTGCAATAGCAGGCAAGCAAATAAAAAGAGTGGAATTTTTGCTTCACGGTTCATTTTCCGAAACATACAAGGGACATGGTACTGATAAAGCATTAGCAGCCGGTATTCTCAATATGGAGCCTTGGGACGAAGATTTAAAAAATTCCTTTGAAATAGCAGCAAAAAAGGGAATAGAAATTATATTTACCCCTGCTGACTTAGGTGATGTCCATCCAAATACAGTCAAATTTATAATAACAAAAGATGATGGCAGTATTTCTATGGTTACAGGCTCATCAATCGGCGGTGGAAATATACTTATTTTTGACATTGACGGTCAGGCTGTTGAATTTACAGGTGAACGTCCCACCCTTTTAACCCGCCACAGGGATTTACCGGGGGTAATTTCTAAAATATCGTCTATTCTATATGAAGAAAACATTAATATTGCAAACATGCGTGTTTATAGAAACGAAAAAGGGAAAATGGCAACCATGGCATTAGAAACAGACAGTATTATTACAGAAGAGGCAATGAGCAGGATAAAAGATATAGGAGAAATTGATAATGTGAAATTTATCAATCCGATTGTGGAGGAAGTTATCTAATGTTTGTTTCTACGGGAAAAGAATTAATAGAAATATGCAATCAACAAAATATATCCATTTGGGAATATACAATAATCCAAGAAATTGAAAAAAGCGAAAGCAATCATCAATCAGTTATTAATAAAATGAGAAGTACTCTCCATGTTATGATGAACTCTTCAACATATGCTCAGGAAAATCAAGTGCATTCAGTAAGTGGATTAATCGGAGGAGATGCCTACAAAATAAGGCAATATGCAAATAAAAACAATACCCTTACCGGAGAATTCATGAACAGGGCAATGGCTCGAGCCTTGTCTTCTTCGGAAGTAAATGCAGCAATGGGAAGAATAGCGGCATGTCCTACAGCAGGCTCATGCGGAATTTTGCCTGCGGTTGTTTTATCTGCGGGAGAAAAACTGAATAAGTCGGAAGATGAATTAATTAATGCATTATTTACAGCCGCAGGAGTTGGGATTATTATAGCAAAAAATGCAACCCTTGCCGGTGCAGAAGGAGGATGCCAGGCAGAATGCGGCTCGGCAGCAGCCATGGCATCAGCAGCAGTCGTCGAAATGATGGGTGGTAGACCTGAGCAGGCATTATCTGCAGCAGCCATAGTTATTAAAAATATATTAGGTCTTGTATGTGACCCGGTAGCAGGCTTAGTTGAGGTACCCTGTGCCAAAAGAAATATTGCTGGAACTGTCAGCGCACTGACTACTGCAGATCTTGTAATGAGCGGAATATACAGTAAAATTCCATTTGATGAAGTGGTATGGGCAATGCATAAGGTAGGAAAGCAGATGCCGTCTGAGCTTCGAGAAACTGCCTTAGGGGGAGTTGCAATAACTCCAACAGCTTTAAAATATAAAAAGGAAATATTCAAAGATTAACACATTGACAAGGTCCATTTCTTTAGATAAAATATAAGAGTTGATTAATCAACTTGGAAGCGTATCGAAGAGGTCATAACGAGCCGCACTCGAAATGCGGTTGCCTTTCGGGGCACGTGGGTTCGAATCCCACCGCTTCCGTAACAAATTAACACTCCTCATTATCAGTTTAAACTGTAGTGAGGAGCGTTATTTAATTCAGCACTATTGAAATTAACAGAAATTATAAATAGAAAGTACACTGCAAGAAAAGTAGTTCCTGCAGGTGTAAATAATTAAAAATATCTCTTGCTGTTAGTATATTCTTCAACTAACCTTAATCCTTCTCCAAATCTTTGGAAGTGGATTATTTCACGTTCCCTCAGCCACCTCAGGGTGTCTTTTACAAGGGGGTCGTCTGTTAATAGAATCAAATTTTCGTAGGTTGCCCTTGCTTTTTGCTCGGCAGCCATATCGTTGTATAAATCTGCTATAGGATCTCCTTTCGCCTGTGTAAATTTTGAATCCCAGTGTTCACCTTCTGCATCAACTAAGAAGGGACATGTTTCATGGTTAGAAAAATATCCTCCCATACCGGCTTCGATCAATTCTTCCTTAGTTGCACCCTTGATTAACTTTTTAAATAAGGTTGCAACCATCTCCATGTGACCAAGTTCTTCGGTTCCGATATCAGTTAGTATTGCTTTTGTTTCATTGAGAGGCATGCTGAATCTTTGAGTAAGGTAATTCATACTTGCGCTTAATTCACCGTCAGGACCGCCGTATTGATTTAAAACAGCTTTAGCCATTTGCACATCTTTATTTGTAACTCTTACAGGATACTGTAATTTTTTTTCATACATAAACATAGGGTTATCATTCCTTTCTATATAATATACTTACATTTCCCAAGGCCATGGGCTGTTTATATAACGCCAGGTGTCTCCGACCTCACGACTGAATATAGTCATTGGTCCAAATTGCATTTCATATGCGTCCTTAACTGTTTTTAACCGGTCAGTGTACATTTTGTGCCTGTACAAGGCAACCGGGTCATTTGGATGAGTATCCAAATATAAGGCTGTATCTAAAGCTGCAAACTGAAGTTTTTGTACCTCCAATAACATTTCCTGCTGTTGTTGGTATGCTCTGTGAGCTGTTCTATCATAATTCATCATAATTACACCCCTCTTTGAAGATATTCTAAATATGGAGTAACTAAATCCGGAAATACTGTACCTTGGACAAATGCTTCATTTATATTGTTAAAATAACGAGGATTTATTTGATAAGGCACATACCCGTATCCCACTCTTGGATTTTCAGGCATGTATGGCACCATAGGCGTATAATTTCTTTCATCTTGTCTATTCAAGCTCTTCATTCCTTTCTTATGAATATTTTCTACTTCGTCATGAAATAGTTATTTTATATTATTCATAATAAGACAAAAAGTGACGCAATTATCTAAGTTTTAGGGGATAGCCTTTGAAGATCCTATCGATGAATAATCAGAAATAAGAAAACTCCGGGGTAATCCGGAGTATTTTATTCTTTTATACTTGTACTATATCAATGTTACATTAAAATACGTCATCATCGTTCCAATCCCAGCAATTTCTCCTGCGACGACGGCGGTTATCATCAAGCGCATCTTCAAGCAAGTCCAATAAACATTCAAAAACACAATCACAGCGTCTACGTCTGCGTCTATTTCTTTCGCCGCCTATATCATCATTTCTTCTCAATATTTTCACCCCTTTAATAGATTGAGACAAGCTCATAATAATGTATTCTGCCACAAGAAATATGTTACAGTAAATACTGAAGGCAGGCATTTAAATTACTAATTCATAAATATTGACTTGACTGCTTTTTCTTAATTTGCTTATTATTGGTACCAATCTTGTGAAATGCTCTGTTTTCATATGTTTATCCAAAGCATCTTTGCTTTCCCATTCCTCAATCATTGTTAATATAGAATCATCCTCAATGTCCCTATATAAACTGTAGGAAATGCATCCATCTTCTTTCCTGGTCTTTTCAACTAATTCTTCATACAGCTATATTAGCATAAAATTTGCAGGAAGAAAATCTTAAATTCCTTTAGTTTTATAATTTAAGGTATAAAAATAACAATTCCCGAAAAAAAATAAAAAAATATGTTGACAAAATATAAAAGCCGACATATAATCTTATAAAAATGATTAATCGTGTATAATTTAATGATTGGAAGAGTACATTAAGTGAAGCTTCAGCGAGTCGGAGTAGAGTGTGAGTTCGGCAGTCTAGCTTAATCGAAAAGAATCCATGAAAAGATTCTCAGAAGTAGCAGTATGAGAATACGGTTAAAGACCGTTATAATGAAAGAGCGAAGCAGCTGCTTTATAAAAGAGTGGTACCGCGGTTTGAACACTGCCTCTTTATGGGCAGTTTTTTTTGCCTTAAAAGTGAAGTTGAAAGGCAAATTCTTTTTAAGTTTTAATAATATTCATGCACTCATAAATATACACTGCAATCATTTATTTAATCTATTAAATTCGGAGGAATGGAAAATGGGAAAAGAAAAAGTGGTATTAGCTTATTCGGGTGGATTGGATACATCAATAATAATCCCCTGGCTGAAGGAAAACTACAATAATTTGGATATTATAGCCTGCTGCGTTAATGTCGGTCAGGAAGATGACATGGAATTTGTTAAGAATAAGGCTTTATCTTCAGGTGCTAGCAAGGTATATATTGAAAATGTAGTAAATGAATTTGTTGAAGAGTATGTTTATAAGGGAATTAAAGCAAATGCTGCATATGAAGGCAAATACCTTTTAGGGACAGCTTATGCAAGACCTTTGATTTCTAAAAAACTTGTAGAAGTTGCTCATAAGGAAGGAGCAAAATATATTGCTCACGGCTGTACGGGAAAAGGGAATGACCAGGTGCGAATTGAAACAGGCATAGCTGCAATAGATCCCACTATTGAAATTATTGCACCCTGGCGTATATGGGATATAAAATCAAGGGAAGAAGCAATTGACTACGCCCAAGCAAAAAATATTGACTTAAACGGAATAACAAAGGAAAAAATATATTCCCGCGACCAAAATCTTCTGCATATAAGCCATGAAGGCGGGATGCTCGAAAATCCGGCCAATGAGCCTGATTTTGAAGAATTGCTGTTAATGACCAACACTGTTGAGAAGGCTCCTGATTTGGCTGAATATGTGGAAATTGAATTTGAAAAAGGAATACCTGTTAAGCTAAACAATAAGAAATTGAATGGGGAAAATATGCTTAGAGCACTTAATAAAATTGGCGGAACCCATGGAATCGGTATACTGGATTTATTGGAAAACAGATTAGTGGGAATGAAATCAAGAGGCATATACGAAACTCCCGGTGGAACCATACTTTTGGAAGCTCATAAATATCTTGAAAGCTTTGTACTGGAAAAAGAAGAATCACATTTTAAGGACCTTGTCGGTCAAAAATATGCAGACTTAGTCTACAATGGTATGTGGTTCAGCGGTTTTAAGAATGCACTTGATGCATTTATAGATTCAACCCAGGAAAAGGTATCAGGAAAAGTGAAGCTTAAGCTGTATAAGGGAACGATTAAGTTTGCAGGAATGACATCCGAAAACGCTTTGTACAATGAATCAGTTTCATCATTCTGCACCGGAGAGCTGTATGACCAAAAGGATGCATCAGGATTCATACATTTATACAGCCTACCCTACAAAATACAGGCATTTAATAAAATGAGCAAAAAACACAAATCATCAGAAGTTATTTACAGTTTTAAAGAATAATCTAATTTATTTTTATAAGGGGCAATCTTAACTGATTACCCTTTTTTGTGTGTAAATTTGAGCTCCTTACCAAGCTTTGCCTTATCGCAATTTCAGGGAATTTTACTTCAAAAAATTCTCTTTTGCATTTATATTACTTATGGTATACTATTAGAGCTTGACACAAGGAGGACAAAAATTTTGAATAATAATAATAATGGAAACAAGACGATAAATGCAATGACTGAAGGCAATCCTTTTAAGCTGATACTTGCATTTGCTTTTCCCATGTTTATAGGTAATATTTTTCAACAGCTGTATAATATGGTGGACAGTATTGTAGTGGGAAATTATGTGGGGAAAATTGCATTAGCAGCTGTAGGCACGGGCTTTCCCGTAATATTTTTAATGTCTTCATTGTTCATTGGATTGGGTATGGGAGCAACAATATTAATTTCTCAATATATAGGTGCCGAAGATTATGACAATGTAAGGAGATCTTCACAGACAATTTATACTGCAATGCTTTTAGGTTCTATTCCTATATCAATAATAGGCATGATTTTTTGCGAGCCTATACTTCTTTTAATGAATACTCCTTTGGATGTACTGCCCATGGCAAAGCAATATATGCTGATAATATTCGCAGGAATGATTGGAAGTTTTGGTTTTAATATTAATGCGGGAATACTGCAGGGCTTTGGAGACAGCAAGTCATCGCTATTGTTTCTTGCCATTGCGACAGTCATGAACATAGTACTGGATCTATTATTTGTGGTCGTATTTAACTGGGATGTAGCGGGTGTTGCCGTTGCAACTGTAATAGCACAAACATTTTCTTGGATTTTCGGAATTATCTACATGAAAAAGAAATATGATGTTTTAAAATTCCAAATAAACAAATTTTATTTTGATAAAGGAATTTTTAAGAAAATACTTAAGTTAGGTCTGCCCTCGGGAATACAAATGTCCTTGTTTTCAGTAGGAATTATGAGCATGCAGTCATTGGTTAACGGTTACGGTGCTGACTTCATGGCAGGTTTCAATGCTGCGAATAAGATAGATACATTTGCCTTTATGCCTATTCAAAGTATTTCCAATGCAGTAACAACATATACCGGACAAAATATGGGCGCCGGAAGATTGGACAGAGTGCATAAGGGAACAATTACGGGGACTTTAGTGTCAATAACAATCTGCCTCTTAGCTTTAGTAATTTTGCCTCTTGGTCCATTTATGCTGGGATTATTCAATTCAGAACCCGGGGTAATAGATGCAGGAATGATATATTTAAATAATGTAATGCCTTTTTATGTATTGCTTTCTATTCTATTTATTCTAAATGCTGTGGTAAGGGGAGCAGGAGAATCAATAATTCCTATGATAAGCTCCTTAGCGTCTATTTGGGTGGGAAGAATTCCTTCGGCTTACTATATAGCAGCAAATATGGGCAAAGAATACTTATTTTACAGCTATGCAGTGGGATGGGTTTTGGGATTGTTAATTACCGGAATCTATTATGTAACGGGCAAGTGGAAAGTAAAATCACAAAAATTGCTGAAAAACTAATAATAGGGATAAAACAGGGACACAAAAATTGATATCATATGTGTCCCATTATTTATTATTTATATCCTTTTCATTGTCATTTTGATTATAGGGTTAAATTCTATCTAAAACTTTCTTAATTATTGCAGGTGCTGTTCTGCATTTTTCTTCAGAAACAGCGCATACTGCAAAGCGTAGTCCTTTTTTAAGCGAAACAACGAATAGATTTTCCTTTATTAATTCATCAGAGGCTCTCTTGGCATCCTTGCATGGTATACTTACAAAGAAACCGTCTCTGTATGGTAAAATCTCCAATCCTACATCCTTTGCTCCTTCTACAAAAGCATCGGCTCGTTTTCTGAGCATTGTCTTTGTTTCATTGACTTCTGCTTCATATGCCTTAGTTTTTTCAGGGTCTTTGGCTATGCGAGACATGATTTCCATAGCTGCTCTTGTACCGTTAGACCAGTTTGCTCTATTTGAATGCATGCATGAATAATAGAATTCTTCAGCAACTTCTTCATCAGAAGATATGGCGATTGCTGCACCTGAACGCATGCCGTACATTGTGTAACCCTTAGACATGCTGTATGCTACAATAATCAAAATATTTTTTGGCAGTCCTGAGAATTTGGCAAAGAATTTTCTTCTCTCATCTCCTACTCCGGCATAATCTATGTATGCGCAGTCAATAACTATTATGATTTTATTTTCGGGGTCTTTGGCATTTTCTTTTGCAATATTTAAAACTTCATCCCATTCTTCATCGGATAGACTGTATCCCGTAGGATTGTTGGCAGGTGTGTTTATTACAGTAACAAGTCTTTTTTGCTTATTCAGCAATTGTTCAAATTTTTCTTTAAATGATTCTATATTAAATTCATTCTTGCTGTTAAACAACTCATGAGTGGCAACTGTTCTGCCGTATTCTTCGGAAATAGTTACATAGGGACTCCAATACCAGTCACTTATCAGGATGGAATCTCCGGGTTCCGTATAATTATATATTCCGTGTCTTACGGAGCCTGTACCTCCGGGAGTAGCTACAGCCCTGATATATGCATTAGGTTTATATTTACCGAAGCATACTTTTTGAACTGCTTCCAAAAAATCAGGCTGGCCTGCTACCTGAGCGTATGCTGCAATTGCTGCGTTTGGCATTGTTTTTAATTCTTGATATACTGTATTTAAACAAATAAGATCTCCTTTATCGTCAACCAATGCTCCAAGGGTTGAATCAATTACATTTTCTTTTCCATACTTGTCTATTGCATCTTTTGCTTTTGCTGCCAGCCCAAAAATTGCATCATTGACTTTCGGCCATTTTGCATGCCCTGCAACCATGTTAAATGCCATTATATCACCTCGTTTTTTTCTTTAATTTTAACATTTCACAAAATATAAGTCAACGATATAATATCCTTAGTAATTCAGGGAATGCTATTAAAAAATTATAAAAAACAAAAAAGCTAAAAAAGTTGTTGACAAGATACAAGGAAAGCATGTATTATATAAAAGTTAATATTTATTGATCCATTAGCTCAGTCGGCAGAGCACTTGACTTTTAATCAAGGTGTCCGGCGTTCGAATCGCCGATGGATCACCAGTATAAACAACATTTGACGATCTTCGCGACGTTGAATGTTGCTTTTTTATATGCCCTAATTCCATTTTTTAGAGTCTTTTTTCTAAAAAGTGGCGGTAGGTCAACCGCACAGCATGCCAAATTTATGCGACGTAAGGAGCATTTTTTTTCTTTTCTACATTATTCAACAAAATATTTATTAAATAAGGTGTATATTATATACAAGAAATCAGTAAAGGGGGTTTGTTATGAAGTATTATGATTTAAATGATGACATCAACAAGGAAGGATTGTCAATTATAGCTGAAGGACAAAATGAGAAGATGGCTGCCTTAGGTCAGCTTTCCGGAGGAATAGCCCATGACTATAATAATCATCTTATGAGTATAATCGGCAATGCCACTATGATAAAGAAAACTAATGAGCTGGACAAGATTTATGATTATGCGGAAAGAATAATTCATATTTCACAAAGTGCTGCAGAGCTCACAAAAAAAATTCTTATGTTTTCCAAGAAAAAAAGCAGTATAAATCGACCGGTAAATTTAAAAAGGATAATGGATAACACATATAAAATGATGGAATTCATACTCAGCAAGGAAATTGACTTGATATACAGCTATGATGCCAATGATGAAGTTATAGTGGGAGACGAGTCCCAGCTTGAAAGTATGTTAGTGAACATAATATTAAATTCAAAGGATGCAATTAAAAATAACGGTATAATTAAAATAGGTACCAAGGATACAGTAGTTTATTCCGAAATGGCTTTGAGCCACGATGAAAGAATCCAGCCCGGGGAATACATTCAAATTTATGTAGAGGATAACGGTTCAGGAATAGATGATGATATGTTGCAAAGAATTTTTGAACCATATTTCTCTACAAAAACTAAAACAAATGGAACAGGTTTAGGTTTATCCGTAGTATTCGGAACGGTGAAATCCCATAGTGGTTATCTTAATGTTATTAGCAAACCCGGAGATGGGACAAGGTTTGAAATATTTATTCCTATTCTTAAAAAATACTGTATACCCGACAACAGGAAAATAACTGAAGATAAGAACAATAATGTCATGCTGGTTGATGATGATATAAATGTTTTAGATGTAGAAGCTGAAATGTTGGAGGATTTAGGCTATGATGTAGTAAAATTTAATGTCCCTATTGAAGCATTAAAATACTATCAAGAAAGATACAAAGAAATATCCTTTTCTGTAGTGGATATAATAATGCCCGGAATGAACGGGAAAGAACTTTTTGAAAAAATGGAACTTATAAATAAAGAGGCAGTTGTAGTTTTTATAACCGGTTTTGCACAGCAGGCAGAGTATGAAGAATTAATGAAGCGAGGACTTTTGGTTATTGAAAAACCATTTACATATGAGGTGCTGTCAGAAAAAATTGCTAAATTGTATCTATAAGCTTAAAAACAATGTGTTATCAGTCCATATAATGGGCTTTTTTTTTCGTTTAACTGCAAGGTTTGCATCTTCATTGTTAAGATAATTTAATAATAAAGGAATCATATTCTTTTGACAATTAATAATTTTTTGATAGAATGTAACATGATAAGGTTAAACAGGAGGAAGAAATGAACATAAACGATTGCGCTTTTGAAGAACCTAATCCATTCGGGAAATTATCTATAATTGCAATGAAGGGATGCGAAGAAATAGCTGCAAGAATAGACTATTATTTAAAGGTCTGGAGACAGGATGCGAACGGTGTTATATATTCAAACGGTTCAGACTTTAAACACACATTTATATTAGATGCCGCTTGTCCAAGATTTGGTTCAGGTGAGGCAAAGGGTGTAATAAATGAAACCGTAAGAGGTCACGATATATTCATAATATCAGATGTTTTTAATTACGGAGTAACTTATAAAATGTATGGCAGGGAAGTGCCCATGAGCCCTGATGATCACTATCAGGACTTAAAAAGAATAATTGCTGCGATGAACGGTAAAGCTAAGCGAATAACAGTAATAATGCCCATGCTTTATGAAGGCAGGCAGCATAAGAGAGCCACAAGAGAATCATTGGATTGTGCCTTGGCATTGCAAGAGCTTACATCAATGGGAGTCGAAAATATTATTTCTTTTGATATACATGACCCAAGAGTTCAAAATGCAATACCTCTCCATGGTTTTGAAGATTTTCATCCTTATTATCAAATGATAAAGTCATTTGTAAGAACAGTACCTGAAGCTAAAATTGACAGGGAACACATGATGATAATATCTCCTGATGAAGGAGGCATGACCAGATGTATTTATTATTCATCGGTTATGGAG
This sequence comes from Tissierellia bacterium, assembly GCA_012519555.1. Classification (GTDB taxonomy): domain Bacteria; phylum Bacillota; class Clostridia; order Tissierellales; family Sedimentibacteraceae; genus Sedimentibacter. Next base: position 17,619 of record JAAYPY010000105.1, read on the forward strand.
TTAGATTTAGGAATGTTCTATAAGAGAAGGGATTATTCCGTAATAGTCAGCGGTAAGAATCCTGTGATAGGTCATGAATTTTTAGGAGGCAATTTAGAAGGAAAAGATGTTATTGTTGTTGATGACATGATTGCTTCAGGAGATTCAATGATTGATGTTGCCGGTAAGCTAAAGGAAAGAAAAGTAAAAAATGTATATGTGTTTGCATCATTTGGATTATTCACCGAAGGGTTTGAAAAGTTCGATAAAGCGTATCGGGATGGAATAATATCAAGGGTTTTCACGACAAACATGATTTATCGAAGACCGGAGTTGTTGGAGAAGCCTTGGTATACTGAAGTGGATATGTCAAAATACATTGCAAATATTATAGACACATTAAATTATGATAATTCTTTAAGCGAATTATTAGATCCGGTACAAAAAATCAAAAAGTTGCTTAAAAAGTAGTGAATAAATAATGTCTGCTGAGCAGGCATTTTTTTGCTTTACCTTGAGGTAAAATAAATTGAAATAAATTAGGTTGTATGTTATAATTTTTTCATTAATATTTTGAGGATAAGCATAATAAGAAAGAAACATGGAGGATTAAGATGGGTCTGAGAATGGATATAGGTATTGACCTGGGCACTGCCAGTGTATTAGTTTATATTAAAGGTAAAGGAATAGTAATTAATGAGCCTTCTGTTGTGGCGATTGATATTAATACAAACAAAATTCTCGAAGTCGGAGAAGAAGCAAGAAAAATGCTTGGGCGTACTCCAGGCAATATCGTAGCGATACGACCATTAAGAGATGGAGTTATATCAGATTTCGACATTACAGAAAAAATGTTGAAATATTTTATAAAGAAAGCAGTAGGTAATTCAATAGTAAAGCCAAGGGTGATAATTTGTGTTCCAAGCGGCGTGACAGAGGTTGAGAAAAGAGCAGTTCTTGAAGCAAGCAATAATGTAGGCGCGAAAAAGACATATTTGATTGAAGAGCCGGTTGCAGCTGCCATAGGTGCAGGTCTTGACATAACAAAGCCATCCGGTCATATGGTTATTGACATGGGCGGAGGTACAACAGATATTGCGGTTATATCTCTTGGAGGTATTGTTGTAAGCAGATCTATAAAGGTTGCCGGTGATAAATGCGATGATGCTATTGTGAGATATGTAAGAAAAAAATACAATGTTATGATTGGCTTAAGAAGTGCGGAAGAGATAAAAATAAAAATAGGTACTGCATTTCCGGTGGAAGAAGATAAATTTATGGAAGTAAGAGGCAGAAACTTAGTTACAGGGCTGCCTGTAAACTTGACAATTTCATCTTCTGATTTGCTTGAAGCCATGGAAGAAACAATTACTGCAATAGCTGATGCCGTACATTCAGTTCTTGAAAAAACCCCGCCGGAATTAGCTGCTGATATAAGTGAAAAGGGCATAGTTATGACAGGCGGCGGATGTCTTATTCACGGAATGGATAAACTGCTTGAAAAAAGAACCGGATTGAATGTAACAATAGCAGAGGATGCAGTATCATGTGTTGCCAAAGGAACAGGACAATCCTTGGAGCATATGGATGTTTTAAAAGATGCTCTGATTACTGAACATATAAAAACAAATTACAATGTAGGATAAATAATAATATAGGGACACACCTCTATTGTTAGATATCCTCTGCAGGATAGAATAGGGGAATGTCCCTAAATCTAGAAAGAGGTTAAATATGATAGTTAGAAAGGCAGTAATACCTGCGGCAGGGTTGGGCACCAGATTTTTGCCTGCAACGAAAGCAATTCCTAAGGAAATGCTGCCCATAGTGGATAAACCGACAATACAATACATAGTAGAGGAAGTTATTGCTTCAGGAATCGAAGATGTATTAATAATTACAGGAAGAAATAAAGGCTCAATTGAAGAGCATTTTGATAGAGCAGTAGAACTTGAAAATAATTTAGAGAAAAATAATAAAGAAGAACTTCTTGAAGAAATTAAAAAAATTTCCAAGATGATAAATATTCATACGGTAAGACAAAAAGATCCTTTAGGCTTAGGACACGCAATTTATTGTGCGAAAACCTTTGTTGGCGATGAACCTTTTGCAGTGCTCCTAGGCGATGATGTTGTGGATTCAAAAAAGCCCTGTCTTAAACAAATGCTAAAAGTTTTTAATGAATACAATTCTACAATTCTTGGCGTTCAGCCTGTTGAGTGGGAAAAAGTCCATAAATACGGCATAGTGTCAGGCAAAAAAATTAATGAGAGAATTTATAGTGTGAATGATTTGGTTGAAAAACCGGATAAGGATAAGGCACCTACAAATATTGCAATATTAGGCAGGTATATATTAACTCCAAAAATATTCAATATGCTTGAAAATACAAAGGCCGGTGTGAACGGAGAAATACAACTTACGGACGGCTTGAAGAAACTTTGTAATTTTGAAGACATATATGCGTATATATTTGAGGGCAGAAGGTATGATGTGGGCAGTAAGTTAGGTTTTCTTGAAGCTACCGTTGACTACGCTCTAAAAAGTGACGAGTTGAGAGAAGGTTTTAAAAAACATTTAAAATCAATTGATTTAGAATAAGGGGTGGGGACATGTACAATGAAAAATTTGAAATATGGCTTAACAGTCCATATGTAGATGATGAATTAAAAAAAGAATTAAAAGAAATAGAAAAGATAGATTGTGAAATCGAAGACAGATTCTACAAAGAATTAGAGTTCGGCACCGGAGGCATGAGGGGTAAAATCGGTGCAGGCACAAATCGAATGAACTTGGTTACCGTTGCAAAAGCAACCCAGGGAATTTCAAATTATTTAATTGAGAAGTATAAAAACGAAAAAATTTCTGCTGCAATTGCTTATGACTCAAGAAACATGTCAAAAGAATTTGCGGAGAAAACCGCATGTGTTTTTGCAGGAAACAATATAAAAGTATATCTCTTCGACAGCCTCAAGCCCACTCCGGAATTATCCTATGCAGTGAGGCATTTTAAATGCAAGGCAGGGGTTGTAATTACTGCAAGTCATAATCCTCCGGAATACAACGGCTATAAGGTATATGACGAATTTGGAGGCCAAGTTGTACGAGATGCTGATAAAATCATAGAAAAAATCAATGAAGTAAAATTAGAGCACATAAAAACGGCTGAATTCAAGGGAAATACAAAGATTCAAATAATCGGAGATGATGTTGATAGATCTTACATAAATGAAATAAAAAGCTTAAGCTTAAGAAATGATGTTGACAAGGATATAAGAATTATTTTTACTCCTCTTCATGGTACAGGAAATAAGCCGGTAAGAAGAGTCTTGGACGAAATGGGATACAAAAACTTATTTGTTGTCAAGGAACAGGAAAAACCGGATTCGCAATTTTCAACTGTCAGCTCACCGAACCCTGAAGATCTTAGTTCATTTGAAATAGCTATCGAAAAGGCCAAAGGGTTGAACGGTGATATAATTATAGGCACGGATCCTGATTGTGACCGTGTCGGAGCAGTGGTAAAACATGAAGGACAATTTGTTCCCTTAAATGGAAATCAAACAGGTGCCTTGCTTTTAAATTATTTGCTTGCTTCTTTGAATGAACAAGGAAGAATTCCCGAGAAACCTGCAATTGTAAAAACTGTGGTGACAAGTGAGATTGCAAACTGTATTGCAGATAAATATAAGGTAACAACATTTGACACCTTGACAGGTTTTAAATATATTGCTGAATTGATGCAGAAATTTGAAGACACAAAAGAATATAATTTCTTGTTTGGATATGAAGAAAGCTACGGCTATTTGGCGGGAACATTTGTAAGAGATAAAGATGCGGTAATTGCTTCTATGCTCATTTGTGAAATGGCTGCATATTATAAGGGACAAGGTAAGACATTAATAGATGTTTTAACTGAAATATATAATGAGCATGGTTATTATATTGAAGAAACTGTTTCATTAGTTTTCTCCGGTGTAGCGGGACAAAGCAAAATGAAAGCAATTATGGAGCACTTCAGAGAAAATAAACTAAGCTCATTGGCGGGGAAGAAGATACCCACCATAATCGATTATAAAATGAGTATTTCATTAGACCTTATTAAAGGAACAACCGAAAAAATAAATTATCCGAAATCTGATGTACTTAAGTTTTCTTTTGAAGATGGCTCATGGCTTGTATTGAGACCATCAGGAACAGAACCTAAGTTAAAAATATATTTTTCAATAAACGGTGAAAATCAGGATGAATCAAATGAAAGCTTAGAAAGGACCAAAAGCGAGGTATTAAATATAATTGACCGCATCCAAATAAATATCGGTTAAGAACAAAATATAAGAGGGAGGAATAAATATGAAAATATTTAAAGCCACTACCCGAAAAGCTATTTCATTAATTTTTATTTTTGTATTTATTTTAAACACATTTGCCTATGCCGGAGTTAATCCGACAAGAGAAGAATTAGAGTATATGATTGAAAGGGTTGCCGAAAAAAGAGCAATCCCTTCCATTCTTTTAAAAGCAATTGCAAGAGTTGAATCTTGTTATGAGCATTACAATAAGGACGGCAGTCCGAAAATAACAGGTACAAGCATTGGTCTCATGCAGATAAACAATAGAAGCGGAGGATATGACAGCGAAAAGCTTAAATATGACATTATGTACAATATAGAAGCAGGAGCTGACGTACTTCTTAGTAAATGGAACATGAGTTCCAATAACAAAGTTTCAAGTGTGGGAAATATGGATCCCAATATTTTGGAAAACTGGTATTTTGCTCTTTGGGCTTATAACGGATGGGTGGGTAGCAATAATCCGCATACGATTTCATCCTATGCAAAAAAATACACCTATCAACAGTTGGTTTATGATGTTATTGAAAAAGAATATGGCGGAAAAATACACAATATTGATTTTTCATATCTCCCTGCAACAGGAAAACCAAGCCGTTCTCTAGCAGTTCCTACACCACTGTATACCAACAGCGGCGGCATAATACTTTATGAAGAGGGGGATTATGTAAGGACCGATGGTCTAAGGGAAAAATTTTATTTGAGGGATGGCCCTGCAGGCAAGTATGTCCATGAAATTTCCTCAAATCAATTAGCTCTGATAGGTGAAGGACCCGTACTGCAAAACGGATACTATTGGTACAAGGTATATATTGATGACAATACCGAAGGATGGATAGAAAGAAACTTCCTCCTTCGAACCGGAGATATTGAATATGGAAGATATGCATTCGAAGATATTTCTTTCCATTGGGCAAGAAAAATAATTATGGAGTTACTTGGCAAGGATATTGTCAGTGAAGCGGAATATTTCAATCCTGACAATTATATTACCAAAGAAGAATTCTGTATACTGTTAAGCAAGACATTGGACTATGCCCGGTATGATGATGCCCTCAAGTCCTCAGCTGATGAAGAGGAATCCGTGGAATCAGAAACCGATTCCGAAGAGCCATCATCAGAGCCTGAAGAAACATCATTAGAGCCCGAAGCAACAGAATCTGAGCATGAAGAAATATCATCGAAGCCCGAAGAAACAGCTGATTTCTTGCAAGGTACTGAAAATATTAACCCATGGGCTGTAGAATATGTAGAAAATGTTTATAAGTTAGGATTAGTAGATGAACTGATTAATCCTCTGGAATATTTAAAGCGAAAAGAAGCAGCAGTATTTATTGCGAATTTATTTGAAATTAGTAAAGAATTTTCTTCATTGGATATAAAAACAGTTTTTACGGATATAGAAGATTTGAATGAAGAAGAAATTAAGGCAGTAAAAACAGTATATACCAACAGTATCATGTCCGGTAAAAGCTCAGGAATATTCAGCCCAGACTCATTTTTAACCAGGGCAGAGGCTGCCGCAATAATGGCTAAAATATCCAACAGGTTATTCTCAGGGCTTTAGTCAGAATGTCAAATTAAGGAGGACACCATGTCCGCTATTTGAGATGGTACTTTCTTAAGAAAGTACTATCCTTTTTATTATTAGGTAATTGTATGAACGCTGCACATAACAAAAAATAAGGTATAATTTTCAATAATATGGGAATATTTACATTATCAAACAAGAATCGTTCAGTTTCAGAACAAAGAGGTGTAAATATTGAATGCCATAACACGAAAAATTATAATGATAGTAATATTTCTATTGATATTTAACACGACAGTATATGCAGGAATAAACCCATCAAGGGAAGAAATTGAAGCAATGATAGATGAGGTAGCCATAAAAAGAGGCATACCTGCAATACTTTTGAAAGGAATAGCAAGGGTTGAGTCTGTTTATAAACATTTCAACAGTGACGGAAGTCCTAAAATATGCGGCACAAGCATCGGTCTTATGCAGATAAACAATGTATACGGAGGCTATGACAACCATAGGCTTAAGCATGACATACTGTACAATATAGAAGCAGGTGCAGACGTGCTCCTTAACAAATGGAGCATGAGCTCATACAACCAAGTTTCAAGTGTGGGAAATATGGACCCAAATATTTTAGAAAACTGGTATTTTGCCTTATGGGCATACAACGGCTGGGCAGAGAGCAACAATCCGGTTTCACCTTATTCAAAGAAATACACATATCAACAGCTTATTTACGATGTCATAGAAAAAGAATACGGTAAAAAAATACATAATATAGATTTTTCATATCTTCCAAGGGAAAGTAAACCAAGCAGGTCATTGAAAGTTCCCACACCCGACAATTCCTCGAGCGGCAATATCATACTCTATGAAAAAGGAGATTATGTAAAAACAGACGGTATTAGGAGAGCATATTATTTAAGAGATGCTCCGGCGGGAAATTATGTATATCAGCTCGGTGTTGCTCAATTGGGAACAATTACCGAAGGTCCTATATTAAAGAATGGGTACTATTGGTATAAGGTATGCATAGATGATACAAAAGAAGGCTGGATAGAAAGAAATTGGCTTCTGCGTACAGGAGATACACAATACGGCAGATATATATATGAGGACATATCCTTCCACTGGGCAAGAAAAATAATAATGGACATGTACGGTAAGGGGATAGTAAACAAAGCAGAGTTATATAATCCGGATAAGCCTGTAACCTTTGAAGAATTTTGTATATTATTGAGTAATACACTAAATTATATAGAAGATGTTAATCAGCAAAGCAAAATGCAAACAGAGAATAATATTCTATTTTATGATTTCTCAAATGTACATTTTTGGGCATTAAATTATGTTAAGGATATTTATGACAGGGGGTTATTAAAAGATATTCATCCTTTGGAAAAACTCAATCGGAAAAAAGCTGCCATGCTGATTGAAGATATTTTGGTAAGCAGCGACAAATATACCGAAGTTGATATAAAACTCATATTTTCCGATATGGATAATCTTACGGAAGAAGAAATTTCAGCAGTTAAAACTGCCTATGTAAACAGAATAGTATCCGGTAAACATATAAAAGCCTTTTGCCCTGATGAATACTTAACCAGGGCAGAAGCTGCTGTAATTATGTCTAACATAATAAAAAAATATGTCCGTTAAATAATGGGGCATTCCTTGATAATATGAACCGCAAAGGGTGACTATCGCAAGGGGTGTCCCCTTTCAATATTATGAAATCTAATATCATAAATTCTTTCAAATTCCTTTGTTTCTTTATTATACGTAACAGGGGATCTGTTTCTGTTTAGAAGCTTTACAATTCTATATACATCAATCCATATTTCCGCTAACGCTTCCTTTTGAGATTCGTCAAACACCAACTGCATTCCAAAGTGCAGGTGGGGAGTATTTATATTGTTGACATTTTCCTTTCGTGAATATCCGGTCATCCCTAAATATCCGATAACATCTCCGGCTAATACAATATCCCCTTCCTTAAGGGTTTTCACATAAGGGTGATCCTTCCTCAAGTGAGCATAATAGTAATATCTTTTATTGTCCAAGCTGCGTATTCCAATTCGCCATCCGCCGTATTGATTCCAGCCTAAAGCTTCAATCCTGCCGGACTCAACAGCAATAATAGGAGTGCCTATTGAGCCTACTAAATCATTTCCCAAATGAACTCTTCTGAAGCCGTAGCTGCGGGAGTTTCCAAAATCATCATAATGTCCGTAATGATATCCTCCTGCAATCGGTGAAAATGCTTTTAATCCATATTTTTTAACCCAGACTAATTCTCCGGTTTCTTCATCCTTCACTTGTATTTCAAAAGGACCTACAAATCCTTCCAAGACAGCCTTGTATGCCTCATAGTAATAATTGTAATGAGTGAGATCCTTGGTCATGCTTTCAATGCTTTCACCGCTTTTTAATCTGTTTATCAATTTATCCATATCTTTAGCCTTATATCTTGAAAAAAAGTCACCCCCGTATCTTGTTCCAAGATAAGCTAAAATTTCAATCCAATCTAGTTTAACTTCTTCATCAATACTGTTTATATCAGCTCTTAAAGCTTTATCCATGGCATCATAGGAAACTCTAAAATCCACCCATTTGATAAAATCCTTTTTTTCTTCTGCAGAAACAGACTGAGCACGATTTATTAATGTATAAATTGCTCCCAAAAAAAATATAATAGCAAAAATTACTAATAAAAATTTCCATTTAATTTTAATAACCATACTTACCTCAAAATAATGGTTTCGAGACCCTTAACTAAAGATGTGTCCCCCTTCCACTATTAATAATATGCAAATTGTATATTGTTAGAACTCATAAATACAACTCTTGCATTCTTAGGGTTTTAGTCTGCTGTGCTCAGGTTGACAGATAGATTGAGTGTTAATTGCACAAGTAACATAGAGACTTGTAAAATACAGAAAGTATTTGTCAAAGCAATACTTTTATGATAGTATAAATTGATTATTATTTGTTCATGTAGATAGGGAGGACGAATGAAGCTTAAATTTTGTTCATTATACAGTGGAAGCAGCGGAAACTGCCAATATATCAAGACGCAAAATGCAACTATTATTGTCGATGCGGGATTGAGCGGGAAAAGAATTCAACAGGAAATTGTAAATATTGGCGAGGATCCAAAAAAAATAGATGCCATATTCATAACACATGAACATATTGACCATATACAAGGGGCAGGCGTAATGTCAAGGCGTTTAAACATTCCCATTTATGCCAATGAAGAAACATGGGAGGCAATGAGCTCCTGCATTGGAGATATTAAATCTCATAATATAAAAATCTTGGAGGAATGCACACAGATTGGGGATTTAACAATAAAACCATTTGATATTTCTCATGACGCTTCACACCCGGTAGGTTATAATATATTTTACGAAAATAAAAAGATAAGCTTGGTTACAGATACAGGCTGTGCCAACGGTACAATTCTTAGGAGCATTATGGATTCGGATATATTGCTGGTAGAATCAAATCATGATGAAGACATGGTAATCATAGGTCCCTATCCATGGCCTCTTAAAAGAAGAGTGTTGAGCGAATACGGGCATATGTCCAATGAAGCGGCAGGCCGCTTAATAGCAGAAGTTGTAAAAAAGGGGACAGAAATAGTTTTACTAGGACATTTAAGCAAAGAAAACAACTTTCCTGAGCTTGCTTACAAAACCGTAGAATCCATATTATTGGAAAGCTCCATTGATGTAAACCCCGGAGTTTGTCTTGATTTAACATATAGGGACAGGTCAAGCAAGGTATATGAAATATAGGTGAATCATGAAAGAAAAGCATGAAAAAATATATACATGCATGGAGCATGTGGAGCAGGCGATTGACGATTATGTGAATTACAATGAAGCCGCTCCTCAATTAAATAAAGCAGATGAAGAAGAAAAATGCGCTTATTGCCAAAAAACCTCTGAATATTTAATAAAATAATACTTGAATTAGATTTTTTCCGGTGCTATAATGTATAAGCTATCCTGCCCTTGGCGAACAAGGGCCAAAAGTCCGAAGGAGGTGACTCAGATGAGAAAATATGAAGGTGCTTTTATCTTATTATCTAACTTAGAGGAAGATGTAAGAAATGCAGAAATCGAAAAGATTCAAAGCATAATAACCGAGAGACAGGGAACAGTTGAAAAGGTTAATGAGTGGGGTCAAAGAAGACTTGCTTATGAAATCGACAAAAAAAGAGAAGGTTATTATGTTTTTATTGAATTTACTGCAGGAGCAGATGCTGTTGATGAAATAGACAGAATTTGTAAAATAAGCGATAATTTTATCAGACATATGATTACAGTTGAAGAAGAAAAATAAAAAATAAAGGGGTAGTAATTATGAATAATGTTGTGTTAATAGGAAGACTGACCAGAGATCCGGACCTGAGATTCATACCAACCAATGGTATGGCTGTTGCAAAATTTGCATTGGCAGTAGATAGAGGGTTATATGGGGAAAAAAAGCAGGAAGCAATTAATCAGGGAAAACCGACAGCAGATTTCATAAATATAACCGTATTTGGGAAAACTGCGGAATTATGCGCAAATTACCTTACAAAAGGAAGACAGTGTGCAATTCAAGGCAGAATTCAAACGGGGAGTTATACTACACAAACAGGAGAAAAAAGATATACTACAGATGTCATAGCAGACAGAGTAGAATTTATCGGCTCAAGAGAACAATCTTCATTAAACCAGGGAAATGCGATACAGCCGGATAGCAGCTTTTTCAATGATTTCCCCGATGAAGACAATGATATATTCGAGCCTGTAGATGACGAAGATATTCCATTTTAATAAACAATAGCGGAAGGAGGAGAACAATGAGTTCCAGACAAGGCGGAAAAGATACGGGTGACAAAAATGAAAAGTACATCCAAAGAAAAAGACCTCGTAAAAAGGTATGCCAATTCTGTCAAGAAAAGGCAACACATATAGATTATAAGGACCTTGGAAGGTTAAAAAAATATACAACTGAAAGAGGCAAAATTTTACCAAGAAGAATTACCGGCGCTTGCGCTAAGCATCAAAGAATGGTAACAAGAGCTATTAAAAGAGCAAGATCAATTGCATTGTTGCCATACGTAGCAGAATAACATAAAAATCAGGATTTATGCACACGCATAAATCCTTTTTTTACTGTGTTATTCTGAGGGCACAGCCCGAAGAACTCGTCACTCGTCTAATGGCATCCGCCGCTGCAGCCGCCACATCCTGAGGACGGACTTACAACAGGCTTCATTCCAACACCCCTGCCATTATTTTCTTCACTGGATACAATTATGAATCCGCCGTATTCCTCAACGATTGACTTTTCAGAAATGAAGGTAATTTCATTAATTACTTCAACTTCATCATTGTCATTTGCCTCATCAATAAATACGCCAAAAATCGGTCCGCTGCATCCTACTCGGTCAATAGCTATTCTCACATTGTAGGAGTCAACATTTGCATCATCCAAGAGCTCCTTAAATTCCTTATAAGCTGTATCATCTATAAATATCATTGTATTTTCCTTTCAATATTATTTTACCATACAATGATATCACACAAAGCATCAATTGTATATATAATTTATTTCATATTCACTATTTCGACACCTGTATAGTAATGCTTCAATATTTCCTGATAGTTATACCCTTCCTTAGCCATACCTTCAGCACCCCATTGGCTCATACCCACACCATGGCCATATCCGGTAGTTAAAATTTCAATTTCATTACCGGATTGAATAAAGCTGAAATTTGTTGAGTTTAAGTTAAATAAGGACCTTATTTCACGTCCCGAAATCTCATTATTGTCAATTATAATTGTTTTAATTTTGCCGCCTTCGCTGACTTCACCAAGCAGAATTTTTTCATCCAAATTATCTTCCCTTATGTCCATGTCGCCGTAAACAGATTCGATTTTATCAATGAATTCATTTGTTGTTATTTTTACCGAGCCGTTTAATTTTGGGGAGTCCCCTTCATAGGGACTTTCTACACTTCTTAAATAAGGAACTGCCAAAGAAAACACATCCTCAGAATTTTCCGTCCTGCCGCCGCTGGTCGAGTGATACAAGGGCTCAATTATTTTACCCGCATAAGTTAATATTTGTCCTTTAGTTGACTCTACAGCTTCCTCAATTTTACTCCAGTATTCATCATACCACCCATCGTAATGTGATGCGATTAATTCATCCTTTGAGCTCCACACTTGGCAATGATTGCCGGTACAAACCGGTGCCTTAGTATGTTCCGGCTGCCCATTGGGATATTTCTTTAGTCGATACAATAAATATGTTCTTGCAGAAACCGCCTGAGCCTTAAGAGCTTCAGCATGAAATTCTGCAGGCATTTCTGAAGCAACCACTCCTTTTAAGTATTCTTCAAAATCAATAACTATCACATCATTTGTTTTGTTGTTGTACACCTTGATTAATTCAGACTCATATGTATCTGTGGTGTGTTTTTCCTCAGGTTTGGTATTTGCATTCTTCGATTTATTCTCTTTGACTATCGCTTCACCGGTGAAATTAAATTTTTTCTCAAAGAAATTCAAAGACATATTAGGGATAGTCAAAAGCATTGCAAACACAACAAAAGCATAAATTAGACGGTTTAACATAAAAATCAACCCCTTTATCATAAGTTTCTTTAATATTTTATGAAATATAGAAATAATTAGAACAAAATTGTATTAAATAAAAAAAATGGGACACACTATTTTCAGATAATAAAGAAGCATTAAATAGGAGGGATTACATGAAAAACAACAGATTTACAAAAGCTAAATCAAAAATAAAAAATTTCTTTATTAGACTTAAAAATAAGGATACAAGCTTCTTAATAATTGCCTTGTGCATAATGCTTTTAGCAACGGCAGTAGTATGGAGATATACTACGAAACCTGATAACGGTCAAGGCAATTTAGCAGAGAATGAAACACCTGACGGTGATATTCAGGTTCATGAAGATCCTTATGAAGAATATGTACAAGATATAATTGATGATTTTCAAAATGCAGAAAATGATGACGAAGATGAAGATGATGATGAGGTGAAATCGGAACAAACAGACTTAAAGTCCATGGCTGCACCATTAGCCGGAGAGGTAATAAGGGAATTTACAATTGATGATTTGGTATATTATGAGGCAATTGGTGAATGGAGAGTACATAAGGGAATTGATATTAAACCGAAAGATACTCTATTGATTGAATCCGCTTTAGCAGGAAAAGTAGAAGTTGTAAATAATTCAGAAATTACAGCAACGGAAATTATTATTGATCATGGAAGCAATGTAAAAACATTGTACAGTAATTTAGTGTCGGCAAATGTCAAAGCCGGCGATACCGTTGAAAAAGGTCAGGTTATAGGAAATTTGGGAAAAACAGTCAGCATAGAGGCATCAGACGGTGCACATCTACACTTTGAAGTGATAGTTGACGGTAAACAAATAAATCCTTTGGACTATATTACCATTGAATAGCAAAATGAGGTTCTAATGGGACAAATAAACGCATAAAAATGTAAATAAGACGGTATAATGCCAAAGGGGGTTAAAAATGAAAGATTACATAGAACGCAGGGCCATGGAGATTGCGGAATATATTATAAGTACTGAATCTACCGTAAGACAGACCGCTAAGAAATTTGGCGTCAGCAAAAGCACAGTCCATAAGGATGTAACAGAGCGTCTTCCCAAACTGAACCCTCCAGCTGCAAGCGAAGTCAAGAAAGTTTTGCTTAAAAATAAGTCTGAAAGACACATAAGGGGAGGTAAAGCAACACGCTTAAAATATAAAGAAGCACAGAACCAGGAAAAAGTCAGCAATATGTAAGATCCACTTGACGAGGGACACCAACCAAAATAGGTTGGTGTCTTTTTGTTTTTTGGATTTACACCGGATACGTGACCCAATACAAGATTGGTAAAAATTTAACATTGACATACCTATATAGTCATTATATAATAGAATTACAATTTTAAATATAATAAAAATATTTTATTATATTTAAAATAATGTACATATTTTTTAAAAGTCTTAATGAATTAAAGACTAAATATGAAGGAGGAATTTATGAAAGATTTAAAGAAGTTTTTGGCTATATTAATTAGTACTTTATTAGTATTAAGTATGGCAGGGTGTTCATCACCGACAGACAACAAGCAACCAGAATTACCTGAAGAAACTCCTGCAGTGGAGCAGACAGGAATGAAACCCGGCAAATATACAGCAGCATTTAGAGGTTATAAGTCAGATGTTAAGGTTGAAACTGAAGTTGATTCCGAAAAAATAATCAGTGTTAAAGTAGTGGAACACAAAGAAACGGACGGAATCGGAACTCATGCGGTCGATAGACTTCCAAAAAGCATAGTAGACAATCAGTCTGTAAAGGTAGATACAATAAGCGGGGCTACTACCACAAGCTATGCAATTATTAATGCAGTTACGGATGCTTTAAAACAATCAGGAGCCGACATGAAGAAATTTGAGTTAGGTCCTAGCACACCTACACCCAAAGATGTAACTCTTGATACTGATATAGTTGTTATCGGTGCAGGAGCAGCTGGTTTAAGTGCCGCCTTGGAAGCGAGAAGAAATGGAGCAGAAGTTATTGTTGTTGAAAAAATGGACATAACCGGTGGGAACACAATACGTTCATCAGGGGCTTTCAATGTTGCCGGTCATAAGTTGCAGATAGAAGCAGACAAGGGTCGAAAAGATGTTGAGGACTTCATTAAATTTACAATGACCGGAGGACATGACATGAATGATCCCGACCTTGTAAGATACATGATAGAAAATTCTGCCGGAATAGTTGATTGGATAACTGAAGTAGGCTTTGAAGCAAGAATCGGTGAAACATATCAAAGCTTTACCGTTCCAGGTTATGCACCCGGTTTAATAATAGGACTGCAGGAATACTTTGAAGAACAGGGCGGAACAGTAATGTTATCAACAAAAGCTACAGAAATTATATTGAAGGACGGCTCGGCAGCCGGAATTATCGCAGAAGGAGCTGATGGAGGAAAGGTAACAATAAATGCTGATGCTGTAATTATAGCTGCCGGAGGCTACGGAGCAAATTTAGACTGGATAGCGGAATTAGATCCAAACCTAAAAGGTTTTGTAACCAATAATCATCCCGGTGCTACAGGAGATGGAATTGTCATGGCTCAAGCTGTTGGAGCAGCAGTGAGGGATTTGAATGAAATTCAGACTCACCCAACCGTTCATGTGCCTACGGCAACCATGATGACCGAAGGATGCAGAAATGCAGGTGGAATATTGGTTAATACTTCAGGAAAGAGATTTACAAATGAAGTAAATTACAGAGATATTGTATCTGAGGCAATATTATCTCAGGATCAAGGCTTTGCATATCTGATAATAAATCAAGAAATAGTTGACAGTAACGGTAATATTCAAGGATATTATGATATCGGTGTTCTTCAAAAATTTGATACTATTGCAGATTTAGCTAAGTTTATGAGTGTGGAAGAAAATGTACTGCAAGAAACCATGGATAAATGGAATAAAGCTGTAGCAGAGGAAAATGACCCTGAATTTGAAAGCAAATTTTCATGGATAAGAGATTTAAGTGTTGGTCCATGGTATTCAGTAGCGGTTTCCCCCGGAATTCACCATACAATGGGTGGTATAGTTATTAACACAAATGCTGAGGTTATATCAACTGAAGGTCAAGTAATACCGGGATTATTTGCTTGCGGCGAGGTAACAGGCGGAGTTCATGGCGGGAACCGTGTAGGCGGGAATGCTATTCTTGACTGTTTGGTATTCGGTAAGACTGCAGGTGAAAAATCTGCTTCATATGTAAATAAATAATATATTAATATCAGGCTGTAGAACAACAACATTTGGATTGACACCAACCGGAGGGTTGGTGTCTTTTTTCATTTTATTCTGAAATGTTAAAACCTGTTTGTATTAATTTCAAAAATAGGTTATTATTTTTATGGGGTTTTACTATACTAAAAGATGTATAGTATGGTAAATAATCCAAGAGGTAATTTATGGTTGATATTAAAGTTTACATAAGGTAAATACAGAAAAACTATGGAGGATTAATATGAAAATTAAAACTTTTAAAGTGGAACAGTGGATGAATGATTATGAAAATGATGCAATTTATAACTTGGGTGAAACTTGCATTGATTCTATGACTTTGGGAGAATTAATAGAACTTTCAGGTCAGAAACCGGAAAAATATTTAGCTGAATTAAAAGATAAAAGGATGACTTATGGTTACATTGAAGGTTCTCCTGAATTGTTAAAGGGAATTTCAAGTTTATATAAGAATATATTACCAAGTCAAGTTATTCCTACACATGGTGCTGTTGGTGCAAATCACCAAGTTATAATATCTATGATTGAACCCAAAGACAATATGGTATGTGTAATGCCTACTTATCAGCAACATTATTCAATACCCGAATCTATTGGAGCAGAGGTTAGAATTATCCAACTCACACCAGAAAACAATTTTCTTCCTGATTTGAACTTATTGAGAAGTTTAGTAGATAATAATACCAAGATGATTACTGTAAACAATCCTAACAATCCCACAGGTTCATGGATTCCGGAAGATGCTATGATGCAAATTGTAAAAATAGCTAAGGATGTTGATGCATATATTTTGTCTGATGAAGTGTACCGAGGAATTTCTGAAGATGGAAGCTATATGGTATCTATTGCTGACTTATATGAAAAAGGAATTTCGGTGGGAAGTATGTCAAAGGTATTTTCGCTTGCTGGATTACGAATGGGATGGATTGTTTCAAGGGATGAAGATGTAATCAGTGCCTGCCGAATAAGAAGAGATTACGATACAATAAGCTGTGGACAATTAGATGATTTGTTTGCAAGCTTAGCTCTTGCTAATAAAGAAAAAATATTTGACAGAAACAGAAGAATTTTATTAAAGAACAGAGAGATTTTAGACCAGTGGGTGAATGATACTCCGGAAGTAAGTTATGTTAAGCCTGTAGCAGGAACAACAGCTCTTGTATATTATAAGAAGGATATGCCTTCCTATGATTTATGCGTAAAATTAATGAAAGAAAAAGGAGTTTTATTTACTCCAGGCTCTTGTTTTGAAATGGAAGGCTGTGTAAGAATCGGATATGCCTTTGATTCAAAAACACTAAGGGATGGATTAGAAAAATTCACTGAATTTTTAAGAGAAATATAGAAATCAATTAAATATCAATTTATTGTAAAAATATGGGACTTATAAGATTAAAGCCGCTCGCTTAGGATATTACAACACTCATGCTCTTGTTTATGGTAGAAAAGGAGAAGAATGCAGACGATGTGGAGGAACTATTGTAAAAATAGAACTAAATTCTTGTAAATGCTTTTATTATCCTGATTGCCAATATTAGTGTTAAGCTATATTGATGTATTTATTATTGAATAATTTTGTCAAGTGTCATATAATGTTATAAATTGTTTTAAAAATAGAAATATGCTATAAAAGTGTTAATTATATAGTATATCCTATTTTTATGGTAAATTTAATATAAAAGGAGAAGTAAATGAAGAGAGTAATTGTTTTTGGCAGCAGACATTGACCGGATTGTGCACCTGCGAAAGAGTATCTTTCAGAAAATGGAGTTAAGTATATATACCTTGACATATCAGAAAATATGATTAATCTTAAACGATTTTTGAAATACAGGGACAATGCGCCGGAATTCAAGCAAATTAAAGAAGAAGGCAGGGTTGGGTTACCTTGCATCGTAATTGAAAACGGGGAAGAAATCCTGTTTGATTATAATTTGTTGGATATAGAGAGTTTAAAAGAATAAAAAACTTATTATTAAATTATATAAAATAATGGCTCGATTTAATCTCGAGCCGTTTATATTTGAGTTTGCCTAAAATCAAACTTAGACTAACCCTTTTTTCTCCTGGTAATTACATCAAATATTACTGCTATTACAAGTATGATTCCTCTTATTATATATTGATAGGATATATTTA
>JAAYPY010000106.1 GCA_012519555.1 Tissierellia bacterium
AACTCTTTTGTGAAGAATTTCCTCCATGTTGAGAAGTCTTTCCGATTCATCACCTTGAAGCTTTGTAACCGGAATGCCGGTCCACTGGGATACTACATCGGCAATATCTTCGTATCCGATTTTTATATCCTTTGAATTTTTTGCAGCCCATAATTTCCTCTGCTTATCCAATTCTTCTGACAATCTCTTTTCTTCATCTCTTAATGAAGCTGCCTTTTCAAAATCTTGATTGTTTATTGCAGTTTTCTTTTCGGTATCAATTTCCTTTATCTTATCTTCCAATTCCTTTAATTCTTTTGGTGCCGTTGATGATTTTAATCGTACCCTCGATGCCGCTTCATCTATTAAATCTATTGCCTTGTCAGGCAGGAATCTGTCGGAAATGTATCTGTGAGAAAGATTTGCAGCTGCATCTATTGCTTCATCGGTGATTGCCACCTTGTGATGTGCTTCGTATTTATCCCTTAAGCCTTTAAGAATTTTTACGGTATCTTCAACAGTGGGCTCCTCAACCGTAATAGGTTGGAATCTTCTTTCAAGCGCAGCATCCTTTTCAATATGTTTTTTGTATTCATCCAAAGTAGTTGCACCCACAACCTGAAGCTCGCCTCTTGCCAGAACGGGTTTTAAAATATTTGATGCATCAATTGCTCCTTCTGCTGCTCCTGCACCTATGATTGTATGCATCTCATCTATAAATAGTATGATATTTCCTGCTGCCTTTATTTCATCAATAGCATTTTTAAGTCTTTCCTCAAATTCGCCTCTGTATTTTGCTCCTGCCACCATCCCGGCCATATCCAAGGTAATTACACGCTTATCCTTCAAGGTTTCGGGAACGCTTCCTTTTATGATTTCCTGTGCTAAGCCTTCTGCAATTGCTGTCTTACCAACACCGGGCTCCCCAATTAGGCAGGGATTGTTTTTAGTCCTTCTTGATAAAATTTGAATTACCCTTTCAATTACATCCTCTCTTCCAATAACCGGGTCCAGTCTGCCTTCCTTTGCCCGTTGATTTAAATCGGTACCGTATTTATCGATGGTCTTGGTATTTGAGTTTTGCTGTGCCATATCACCGCCCATATTGGGGTTGCCGGGCTCTTGCCCTCCGCCGACTTGCATAGCCATGAGCACTTCGTTTTTTAAATCTCTTAAATTCATCACTGATTTAAGGATTTGCGCTCCTATGCCTTCACCTTCCTCTATAAGGGCTAACAAAATATGCTCTGAGCCAACATATGGCATTTTAAGCTGGGCTGCAAATTGTCTGGCCAGCTCTATTATATACTTGCTCCTTGGACTTATGGTAATATATTCAGGCAGGTTATCGCCCATACCTGTTGAATTTTTTATTATTTCTCTGACTTTATCAACATCTAATTTATCTCTAAGTAGTTTTCCTGCAATACTTTCCTCTTCAAGCATGAGCCCCAATAGAATATGCTCGGTGCCAAGAACATTTTGTTTGAAGTTTTTTACTTCTTCCTGAGCAAGGGCTAATGCATTTCTTGCAGAATTATTTAATCCGCCCATCATATCTTTCATCTCCTTTTGTATTATAGTTTAACGCAATAATTCACGTCTTATTATTTCTGCTCTCTTTTTATCTCTATCCTTTGCAGAAAGCTCTTTTCCTTCAATGGTTGAAATGTTGTTCGGTTGAATCCATATCATAAGCTGATATATATTCTTGCCTTTAACCATTGGGGTTATTCCCATTTCACTTCCTAACTTAATCAGAGACAAGAGTTTCATCGCCTCGTCTGCCGATATCTTTCTTGCATTGGTGAGCAAACCGTAAGCACGGTAAAAATCATCTTCTAAATCATCGTAATTATTCTTCAACAGGTGCTCCCTAGTGTTTTTTTCCTTATCTATTATCTGCATTACTATTTGATTGATTTTATCAATTAATGTTTCTTCGGATACTCCCAATGTTCCCTGGTTTGAAATTTGGTACAAATGCCCCAGTGATTTTGTTCCTTCGCCATAAACTCCTCTCACTGCAACTCCTAATTGGGAAACCCCGTATAAAAGTTTGTCAATTTGATTTGTTATGGAAAGGGCGGGCAAGTGCAGCATTACGGATGCCCTCATACCTGTTCCTATATTTGTCGGGCAGGCTGTAATGTATCCTAACTCCTTGTCAAATGCATAATCGACATTTTCCTCGATAATATCATCAACTTCGTTGCTTAGCTCCCAGCATTCTTTCAAGGATAACCCGTCCTCTATAGTTTGAATTCTTATGTGGTCTTCTTCATTTATCATAACTGAAACTTTTCTGTCGGAACTTAAGAGAAATGCACCTTCATCCTTTTTCTTTGCCAAAGCAGGAGAAATAATGTGGTTTTCAATCAATGAATTTTTCTTAACATCGGACAGGTCCTTCATATATGTCAGCTTGTAACCTTTATCATGCTTGCTTACAGCATTGCTTATTTCTTGAATTACTGAGTTTGATTCTCCTTCAGTCATATTTATTGGAAATTTATAATTTTTTAAGTTTCTTGCTAATCTGATTCTGCTGGTTATTACAATGCTGTTATTTTCCAAATTAAACTTCCCCCTTTCTTTGCTCCAATTCATGGATCTTATCTCTAAGCTCTGCCGCAAGCTCATATTCCTCTCTGTCAACAGCTGCTTTTAACTCATTCTTTAATCTTTGGATATCCATTTGAACCTTGTAATCCCCACCTGCTCTTTTAGGAATTTTTCCTGTATGTCTGTCATATCCCTGTATACTATTAATTACAGGTGTCAACCTGCCTTTGAATGAATCAATGCAATGGCTGCATCCGAATTTCCCTGTAGACCTAAAATTTTCGTATGTCATACCGCAATTTGAGCATCCCCTTGCAGGTAAGTATGTTTTATTATTAAAAGTATTGTTCAACATTGCTGAGAACAAATTTTCCATTGAAAAATTTGTGTTAAAAATTGTTTGGTTCTTTTTTGCACATTCTTCGCACAAGTGGCTTTCTGTCTTTTTTCCGTTAATTATGTGTGTTAAGTGCACATTTGCCTCATTCTTACCACATTCGTTACAAAGCATTTATACCCCTCCTATCAGTTAATAATCACTGTTTTCTACTGATACCAATATCATTTCTTTCAAAAGGTCAGCCCGCAGCTTGTTTCTGTCCTCATAAGCAACAAGATTAAGTACTCTGTCGCTTAAAACACTTTGCATAATTACTTTTTCTCTTTCTGTAATTATATCTCTTTCCATAAATGCATGAATTAAATCAATGGCTTTATTTAATGTAATGCTGTCTCCAATAGTTTCATTCAATATACGCTTCAGCTCATCCTCCATTGAAGAACGAACCCTAAAAATTCTTATATATCCGCCACCGCCTCTTCTGCTTTCCACTACATACCCTCTGTCATTGGTAAAGCGGGTGGTCAAAACGTAATTAATTTGTGATGGAGAACAATCGAACTGCTGTGCCAAAATGTTTCTTTGAATTTCAATTGCATCATTATTGTTTGCATTCATTAATTCTTTTATGAAACCTTCAATTATATCACTTAAATTTGACAATTCATCCCTCCTTACTAATGTACATTTGTCTTTGACTGTCTTTGACTTTCTTTGACCTTACCCTAATTATATCATTATTAAAGAAATTTGCAAGGGGTTTTTTTGAAAAAATAAAAATCATCAGTGGCAAGGGATGACGGAAGGCATAAAATACTAAAACAAGAACTTATTAAAGAGGTGATTATATAATGTTAGATGTTCATACACATGGTTTTGAAGGCCCTACTACCGTAAATGACAACCACAGACACTATTACAAGGGAATATCTTCTGCAGAACCAAATACACTGAGACATGTTCATAATATATCTGCCGTAACAACATTTGCGAATGGACACACTCACAGCTTTAGTGTAAGCACGGCTCCTGCAATTCCCGTAAACTATGGGCACATTCATCCTTATATGGGAACAACAACCTTTAACGATGGTCATGTTCATTACTTTAGAGGAAATACTACAGTTTCAAAATAAAAATAAAAATCGGCATCATTTAATGATGAAGCCGATTTTAGTTTTTATTGAAGTTCAAAGATAAGTTTTGTTGCTAAAGAAAAAAATTTTAATCCTAAGTAATTTAATGATAATCTTCTTAATTCTATGGTTTATCTCGAAAAGCAATTGCAATTAAATTAATATAAATATTCATTAGTATTTTAACTTGCTCTGTTCCGTTACCGGCACCAGTCTTGTAGTATCGGAATAGAACAAATCATCCTTACCTGTTTCTATTGCTTTATTATATTGCTCTACACTTGCAGAAAAAGCCTCAGTATCTATTCCCATGTTATTTGCTAATTCTTCTAATGTTTCTCCCTTGAATACAACACCTGTATTTAAGGCACCTTCCAACAAAGGAGTATAATCCATAGGTGTATTTTCTTTTTCAATAAGCTCATCAGTATCATTTGGCTTTGAAAACTGTCTGGTTTTCTTCAGCAGAACTTGCCGGTGCTGTTTCTTGCGGCTGACATGCAGTCGTTGTAAAAATCATTAGCATGCACAATAATACTGCAATGGTCTTTTTCATAACATATTTCCTCCTTTTAAAATAATAAAATTATTCTATGTAAGAATAATTTTATCATAAGATCTATACATCTTTATTCCTAAATATGCCGTTCCTTTTCAGTTTCAGACAAATATAATCTATATTAGAAATTTTTCGTTAAATGTATTCAGGAAAGCATAAATGGGTAAGAATCTGTTCTATAAAAAACCCCTCTCGGTGCTATATCCGAGAGGGGTAAATTAAGACAAACTTTATTTTAATTTTCAGAATTTCTTTTAAAGTTACAACTACTAATTCTCATTCTCTGCCTTGTATTCAGCTATAACTTTTTCGGCTAAGTTGGCCGGCATTTCTTCGTATCTTAA
>JAAYPY010000107.1 GCA_012519555.1 Tissierellia bacterium
ACATTTACAAACAGATAAATTCCCTCGTGATTTGTTCTTGTGTATGCTACAGGAACAGGAGCTTTATCAGTTCCCACGCGGTATAGGATAACATCGGCATTTGCCAGTGGCATTTCATCATTATCACTTATTATTCCAAGAATTATGCCCTTTGAAGCTTTGAGATCTTCCTTTAAAACAGCGTTAACATGACTTATGGATTTGGGATTTTTTATTTCTACCGGATAGTATTCGCTGAAAAAACCAGTGGCATTTATCTTTAGAAAATATGAACCTAATCCTATGTCGCGAAATACGAATTGGCCTATGTCATTGGAAAAGGTAAGGACTAAGAGTTTTGTAGTGTTTTGTACTACCTGATAAAGCTCGACAGAGGCTGATTTAATGGGTAAACCATAAGCGTTTAACACTTCTCCGGCAATGATTGAATAAGCATCGGTATCATTAGTAACAAGCGCAAAATCTATTTCAATTCTCTGATTTTTGCCAAGGCTGAATGGCATGGCATCAGACAGCAAGAAGCCGGGTGACTGGGCATATGCCCTGTAAGTCGATCCTGATGGAATTAGAGAAAAACTGTATCTACCGTCATTACCCGTAATAGTATTGGCAATTGCTGCATAAGCTCCGTCCATAATTAAAACCACGGCATCAGAAATAAGGTTTCCATCTACATCTTTTACTGTACCGGTAATTGTTCCTGAATTGACGTGAGGATTTCGACTTAAGGATAAATCCAGACGAATGGTTTGTGCAATACCGTTAATATTCTTTCTGGTCGATTGCCCAGGAATAAATTCATCTTTAATAATGGACATAGCGGCGCCTCCCCATTATCGGTTGTTATATAATATGTGGATACAACATGAATGGTGCTAAATAAATTGCTTTTTTCACAACAAATAATTAAGAGTCATATACTATTTTGTAATGGATAAAGAGGGGGAAAAAATTTGAGTAAGACTGTTGTTCCAACTCCATCCCAGAGAGTCGTTTTAGCTGATGAGAATCAAGAGATTCTGGAAAAAGTAGTATTAAGTGAAATGACCTGGGATGAGAATACCGTTATGGGAAACGTAAGTGACAAGCATACGGGAAAACCAATTGAAGGTGCTTGTATAAAGGTTTGTGACCAAGCATACAATCCGATTGCATATAATTTTTCAGACGTTGATGGTAATTTCAGCATAGAAGGCAGCTTTAGCCCGTCAATCAGGATAATAGCGGCAAAAAAAGGTTATGAGACAATTTCAAGTGATGCCCTTCTGTCTGAAAGCCTTAATAAAAAGGCATTAAATTTAGAGCTTATTCCTGCACCGAACTATGGCCTTGTTATCTTCGGGAGCGTAAAAGACCCGCAACAACAACCTATTCCAGCCGTCAGAGTTACCATTTACAGAGCTCAGAGTCTTAACCCTTACGATTTTACTTTTACTAACCAGGAAGGTCTTTATATTTTTGATAATATTGAGCCGGGGACATATCGAATCTCTATTCAGTCACAGAGTTTTAATGAGAGAATATTGAACATTGAAATAGGAAGAGAACAGCCTATTATAACACTGGAGACGGTATATCTCAAAAAGAAACTTTTAAAAGGAACAATATACGGTATTATTACAGATAAGAATAACACTCCGTTAAGCAATGCTCTGGTGATACTTTGTAATGGCAATAATATACCTATTCAAATTACATACACAAATGAAGACGGTATATATTTATTTTATAAGCTTGATCCCGGAACATATACTGTAATAGCAAAATAACAAAGCGTAGTATAGAATCTTAAGCTTTAACTTATAGATTCTTCGCTACGCTCAGAATTACGCAATACTATTTTTCAGGATGGCTGTCTATTTTTATACAGCCATCTTATATGTGGATTAAAATAATCAGATTTAATTTTCCTGCTTTTTATTTTTTACGGGAATCTTACCAAGAACAATAAT
>JAAYPY010000108.1 GCA_012519555.1 Tissierellia bacterium
AAAAGCGACAATATTTCCCAGGAAATTTTAAATTCCGACAATGCAATTAAAAAACTTGGCGGAAAAATTAAAGAAATTAAAGAAGTTTCTATTCCGGGTACTGATATTATTAGAAAAATTGTTATAATAGATAAGATAGAACCAACAAAAATCAGGTATCCGAGAAAAGCAGGAAAACCCGGCAAGGATCCGATAAAATAGGGGGGAGAACATTGGTTAATAATATTGTTCATATCGATGTAAATAAAATAATACCTAATAAGAATCAGCCAAGAAAAATTTTTGATGAAAGAGCATTGGAAGAATTAAGTCAGTCAATAGAAAATTATGGAATAATTCAGCCTATAACAGTAAGAAAGATTTATGATGATATTTTTGAGATTGTAGCAGGAGAAAGACGGTACAGGGCTGTAAAAATGTTAAATATGGATACGATTCCTGCTGTGATCATTGAAGCTAAAGAAGAAGAATCCGCAGCAATGTCTTTGATAGAAAATTTACAGCGTGAAGATTTGCATTTTATTGAAGAAGCAGCTGCATACGAAAGACTTATCAGCGAATTTGGTTTAAGTCAGACACAATTGGCACAAAAGTTAGGCAAATCTCAATCAGCAATTGCAAACAAAATGAGAATTCTGAAACTTCCTGAATCAGTTAAAGAGAAATTAAGAGAAGGCAATTTAACGGAGCGTCATGGCAGGGCTTTATTAAAAATTACAGATGAAGAAATTCTACTCAATATTGTTGAAAAAATAATTTTGAAGGATTTAAATGTAAGTGAAACAGAAAAGCTTGTAGATTCAATTGCTGATGAGTTGAATATTAAGAAAAAAGCGGACAAGCGCTATGTAAGAAACTTTATAAATTATAAAATATATATAAATACAATAAAAAATGCTTATAATGAAATAGTTAAGACAGGCATCAATGCTAAGTTTGAGCAGAAAGAATCAGAAAATTACATTGAAATAATGGTGAAAATTCCTAAAAAAAGCATATAGAAGGTGATGATATGGTCAAAGTCATAAGTATTTTCAATCAAAAAGGCGGGGTAGGCAAGACAACAACCAATGTTAATTTGTGTGCAGCATTGGCGTTAAAAGGAAAGAAGGTACTTAGCATTGACATTGACCCTCAAGGAAATACTACCAGCGGATTGGGATTTGACAAGAACCGGTTGGAATATACAGTTTACAATGTATTGATTGAAGATTACGACATCAACAAGGTTATACTAAAGACAGAAATAGAAAACTTGGATCTTATTCCAGCCAATATTCAATTGGCTGGTGCTGAAATTGAGCTTACAAACACACAATACAGAGAAAAGACATTAAGAGAAAAAATTAATTTAATTGAAAATAAATATGATTTTATAATGATAGATTGTCCGCCATCTCTTGGGCTCTTGTCTTTAAACGCTCTTACTGCATCCAATACGGTTTTGATACCGATACAGTGCGAATATTATTCTTTGGAAGGAGTAGGACAACTTATTGATACTGTAAAGTTAGTAAAGAAAAATCTGAATCCTAAACTTGAAATTGAAGGAGTTATTTTAAATATGTTTGACGGAAGAACCAATCTTTCCATTCAGGTTGTGGAGGAAGTAAAAAAGTATTTTAAGGATAAGGTGTACAGGACTGTAATACCGAGAAGCGTAAGGCTTGCCGAAGCTCCCAGCTTTGGACAGCCTATAATGCTGTATGATGATAAATCAAAAGGAAGCATCGCTTATATTAAAATGTCCGAAGAATTAATTAAAAACAATTAAGGAGATGAGGAAAGTGGCTGCGAAGAGAAAAGCATTAGGTAAAGGCTTGTCGGCATTAATACCGGAGAATTTAGAAAAGGAAGATTATGAAAGAATCCATGAAATAGATATTGATTTGATTTCCCCTAATCCAAATCAGCCTCGCAAGCTTTTTGAACAAGACAAATTAGATGAGCTTACGGAGTCCATAAAAAAATACGGTATTATTCAGCCTGTAATCTTACGAAAAGAGGGTGAGCTTTACACTATCATTGCAGGAGAGAGAAGATGGAGGGCATGCAAGAATGCTAACATAAAAACAATTCCTGCCATTGTAAGAGATATAGAAAACAGGAATGCCTCTGAAATAGCATTGATTGAAAATATCCAAAGAGAAGATTTAAATCCCATAGATGAAGCAAATGCTTATGAATTTATTATGGAAAGATACGGAATAACTCAGGAGCAGGTTTCAAACATCGTCGGAAAGTCAAGAGTATATGTGACCAATATAATGAGGCTCAATAATTTAGATGAATATGTAAAGGATAAAATTATAAAAAATTTAATTACAGCCGGTCACGGTCGGGCAATTTTAAGCCTGGAAAAAGAAAAGCAAAGAACTGTGACAGATATTATTATCAGAGATGGTTTAAGCGTAAGAGATGTAGAAAAATTAGTACGCTCTTTTAAAAAACCGAGACCTAGAGCAAAGCTCGCAAAAGACAAATACATAGTATATTTGGAAGAAATGCTTACTGATAGATTTTCTGCAAAAGTAAATATTAAAAGCAACAAAAACAAAGGAAAAATTGAAATAGAATATACCGATAGCGACGATTTAAACAGAATATTGGAGCTATTAAAAATAGAAGATTAGTATAAAGACGATCTTTATGACCTAACCAAAGGCTTCAACTGCAGGAAAAAAGTCTTGTTACTAGGTCAAAGGCAAAGAATTCCCAATTTATGCGAGCTGCACATCTTAGCTTAATAAATTGGTGAATTCTCCTGCAAACCCAAGACTGATAGTTTTTAGAGAAAAGGAATGTCCCTATACCACCTATCCAATCATCTCATCATGAATACACCCAAACTATATCAATAAAAAAATTATCATTATTAATTAGGCTCTTTATTCTATTATTATTTTTATTGAATATACATATATATAACTTTGTATAACAAATCATTAATTATAGTAATATTTTTGTGTGTTAATGCTTACATTTATTAATTTTAGTAAGCGTTTTCCAGGATTGGCATACTAATAAGTTAATATTTTACAAACGAATTGACAATTAATTAACGAAAATATATAATGAATTTAAATATAAAAATGCAATGAGGAGGTTATTATTTTGACAAAAGTACTGGATATTAAGGCAAATGAAAAAAACTTTATTGAGCTTAAAGAGTACATTGATACAGTTAAGGGCGTAAACGGGGCCTTAATGCAGGTTTTGCACACAGCTCAGGACATTTTTGGATACTTGCCGATTGAAGTGCAAAAGTTTATTGCTTCCGAATTAGATGTTCCGTTAGCTGAAGTGTATGGAGTGGCTACATTTTATACGCAATTTGCCATTGAACCTAAAGGAAAGCACAAAATCGGAGTTTGTCTGGGCACTGCATGTTATGTAAAAAGCTCTCAACTAATCATGGATAAATTATCCAAGGAGTTAAACATTAAGGTAGGCCAAACGACTGCAGATAATTTATTTACTCTTGAAGCCACCCGCTGCTTAGGTTGCTGCGGTTTAGCTCCTGTTATGATGATAGACCAGGATGTGTACGGAAAATTAGAGCCGAAAAAAATACCTGAAATATTGGAAAAATATAGGTAGGGGGATATTATATGAAATCATTGGAAGAATTAAGAAAGTTAAGAGATGAAGCTGTCAAGAATGTTGAAATGCGAAATACCGACAAGGATGTGCGTGTTGTGGTAGGTATGGCAACCTGTGGAATATCTGCAGGAGCAAGACCTGTTCTAAGCACATTTGTTGAAGAAGTAGCAAAACGAAATCTAAACAATGTTGCGGTAGTGCAGACCGGATGCATTGGAATGTGCACATATGAGCCAATAGTAGAAATTTATGCTCCTGGTAAGGAAAAGGTTACTTACATTCATGTTGACTCTGATAAGGCAAAGAGAATTGTATCGGAACACTTGGTTAATAACAGAGTTGTAAAAGAATACACAATAGGCTCAGAAGAGTAACAGTAGAAAGCGAGGATGGTTATGAAGATTTACAGATCTCATGTGTT
>JAAYPY010000109.1 GCA_012519555.1 Tissierellia bacterium
GTAAAAGCCTTTGTTGAGGAAATAGAAAATGGAAGCTTTGACAAAGCATACAAGCTGATGGAAAAGAGAATACCTTTCACAAGAATAATAGGAATGATATGCGACCATCCTTGTGAAGATGTATGTGTAAGAGGCAAAAAGGGCGGGGCTATTTTAATAGGAGAGCTTGAAAAAGCAGCCGTAAAATACGGTTATTCAAAACCTAAGAAAGGATACCCCCTGC
Organism: Tissierellia bacterium; assembly: GCA_012519555.1. Classification (GTDB taxonomy): domain Bacteria; phylum Bacillota; class Clostridia; order Tissierellales; family Sedimentibacteraceae; genus Sedimentibacter. The sequence goes on from JAAYPY010000109.1 coordinate 224, forward strand.
CATCTTCAAATAAAAGAATTGCTGTAATAGGAAGCGGGCTGGAGGGGATTACGGCTTCTTACGACCTTGTTAAAAAGGGACATAAGATAGATATTTATGAAATGAACTCTAAGGCAGGAGGAAGGATATGGGAATTTGAAGAATTCCTCACTGCTGAATTAATAAATGATGAGCTGAACTTTTTAAATGATGATAAGATTACCCTAATATCCGATACTTTTGTGGATGAAGAAAAACTAAATGCAATTATAGATAAGTATGATGCTGTATTTATTACTGCCAAAAATTTAATGCATCTTTTCCAAATTGATTCTGAGACCTTCCAAGCGGGAGAGAGCAAAGTATTTGCAGGTAAAATTAACAGCGAAAATGAGAATTCAATAGTTTTTTCCGTGAGTGCAGGCAGAAGAGCAGCAATATCCATCGATAGATTTGTAAAAGGAACTTCTATAGCTGCCGGAAGAGACAATGAAGGAAGCTATGAAACAGTCTTAAAATATAAGACTGATGATGAAGAAACAATTGAAACAACGAAAAAGAGGGGAGTTATATTCACTGAAGAGGAAGCTGTTAAAGAAGCAAAGAGATGCTTTAAATGCCAATGCAGAGATTGCATAAGACCATGCGTGCATTTGCAGAGATTCAACATAGCTCCCAAATCCTATATAAGAAATATAAATCATAACGAAAGAATAATCAAAGGTGCTCATTATGCCAATAAAATGATTTTATCCTGCACCCAATGCGGTTTTTGCGGTAAAATGTGCGATTACGGGGTGGACATGAAGGATGTTATTTATGAAACCAGAGAAAGTATGGTTGAGAGAAATAAGATGCCTCAATCAGCCCATGACTTTGCATTGAAGGATATGAAATTCAGCAATAGTGAGAAATTTTTTGTATATAGAAAAGAACCGAAAAAGGATAGTATAAAATATATATTTTATCCGGGATGTCAGCTTCCCGCTACTAATCCCCATTATATTGAAAAAATATATAAGTATTTAACCGACAATATAGACCAAGGTGTGGGTTTAATGCTTGGCTGCTGCGGAGCACCGGCGGATTGGAGCGGACAAAAGGAATTAATGGAAGAAAATGTCTCATTGATTAAAAATGCATGGATTGAGCTGGGAAAACCCACCTTCATATTGGCGTGCTCAAGCTGCATGCAAAGTTTCGATAAATACATGGAGGACATAGACTTTCTTTCTATTTGGGAGGTTATGGAGAAATATGAACTTCCAAGGCAAGCTGCTCAAGAAAGATTAAAACTGAATATTCACGACCCCTGCACATCAAGGCACACAAAAATGCAGGAAAGCATAAGAAATATTCTTTCCAAGCTGAATCATGATGTCCGTGAGCTGAAGTATTCCAAGGAATTAACAAAGTGCTGCGGCTACGGAGGCTTGGTATATTTTGCAAACAGAGAGCAAGCCGAAGATTTCATCAATGACAGAATTAAGGAAAGCAAGGAAGACCTGCTGGTATACTGTACCATGTGCAAGGATTTGTTTACAAGCAAGGGCAAGGCGACCTACCACATGTTCGATTTGCTCTTTTCTGAAGATTTGGAAAATGCAGGACTTAAAAAAATGCCTAGCCTTTCAGAAAGGCAGTATAATAGGATGTATGTTAAAAATTCCATGCTAAAAAATATTTGGGGTGAAGAAACTGTGTATGAAGATGAAAAATACAATATTGTCATAAATGATGAAGCAAAAGATAAAATGGAAGAAATGTATATAGTTTACGGTGATATAAAGAAATCAGTTGAAAATTCTATTGAAAAGAAAGAAAGATTTTACGCCCCTTCCAAAAACTCTTACTTAGCAAGGTTAAGGATAGACAATGTAACCTATTGGGTACAATACCAATTAAATGAAGGGGACATTTTTGTAACCAATGTTTACAGCCATAGAATGGAAGTTGTGGAGGCAAAAAAATGAAGATAATCGACGAGACAGGTACTCCATGGATATGCGATAAATGCAATGAAAAATTGGAGCTTGAAAAAACCAATATTCTTTATTTGGATGCAGATTTTGAAGTAGAGCTTTGGAAATGCCCAAAATGCAAAATGGTACTGATTGAGGAAGACTTGGCAAGAGGTAAAATCTTAGAAGTGGAAAAGGCATTGGAGGATAAATAATTGCAGAATAAGAATTTATACGAATGCACAGTAATGCAGGATGCACTTGGTGATACCTTAAGACCCGGCGGCTTTGAAATAACTAAGAAGGCTGTTGAATTTTGCAAATTCAAAGCCGAGGATATTATATTGGACTTAGGCTGCGGCAAGGGTGCAACCATCAAGTATTTACATGACAATTACAAGATAAAGGCCAAGGGATTGGATATATCTAAAAATCTTGCGGAGGAAGCTAAGAGACTTAATAAAGATGCTGAAATAGTAATTTCCTCAGGAGATAAGATACCCTTTGAAAATGAATCCTTTAAGGGGGTATTTGCAGAATGCACCTTGTCCTTGATGAATGATTTGGAAAAAACCATAAAAGAAGTTTACAGGGTTATAAAACCCGGAGGCTGGTTTGTTATTTCTGACATTTATGCAAATAAACCTGAATATTTGGATGAGCTTAAGAGTTACTCCGTCAACACTTGTTTAAAGGCTCCTCATGATTTAAATAGATTGAAGGAGTTGCTAAATGACAAGGGATTTGATATACTTTTTGAAGAAAAAGAGGATGAATATTTCAAACAATTAGTCATTAAAATAATATTTCAGTACGGCTCTATGGAAAGCTTTTGGAATGCAAGCGATGCATGCAGCTCCTTGGATGCTCAAAAGTTTCAAAGCGCCTTGAAAAAATCTAAATTGGGATATTTTTTAATGATTGCACATAAGGGGGCTTAAAATGGCAAGTGATACTGCTTTTAAAGTATTTAGATTATCGGCTTTAGGATATTGCTGCACGCAGATTATGCTCAAAATGGCATTGGAAGAAGAAGGCACTGACAATGAAGATATGATTAGAAGCGTCAACGGTTTATGCAACGGAATCGGAGGAAAGCAAAGAACCTGCGGTGTCCTTATAGGAGGAATAATGGTAATCGGTCTTTATGCCGGCAAAGGTAAAGACAGGGAGTACTATAAGGAAAATTACGGAGACATGGTTCATGAATTTACGGACTGGTTTGAAGAAGAATTTGACAGTGTGGATTGCATAGATATTATCGGAGTAAGAAAATTTGACGACGGTGAAACCAGCTACATGCTAAAATGCGGAGATATAATAATTAAAAGCTATGATAAGGTAATAGAAATATTAACAGAAAACGGCTATACATTTGGAGTGAGAGATAGTGAATAAACTTATAATGAAAACAGAAAGTCTTTGTCCCCTATGCCTCCGATTGATTGATGCAGAATATATAGAAGAAGATGAAGGTGTATACCTGGTAAAAAACTGCAGGCAGCATGGTGAATTCAAAACCTTGGTTTGGAAGGGTAAAACCAAGATAGAAGATTGGATGAATAAAAAAATCAGGAATTTTATAAAGAACCCTTTGACAAGTATAGATAAGGGCTGCCCCTATGATTGCGGTCTTTGTTCAGAACACAGACAGACAACTTGTACAGCTTTAATTGAAGTGACAAATGACTGCAATTTATATTGCAGCTTTTGCTTTGCAAGCGCCAAGGATAAGGAATTTCATGAGCCGACACTGAAGGAAATTGAATTCTATTTCGATAGAATCAAAAAACAGTCAGGCATATGCAATATTCAGCTTTCCGGAGGGGAGCCTACAGTTAGAGATGATTTAGGCCATATAATTAAAATAGGCAAGCATAAAGGTTTTGAATTTATTCAGATAAATACAAACGGCATAAGAATCGGACAAGATGAAGCTTATCTAAAGGAGCTGAAAGATGCAGGACTAAGTTCTGTATACCTTCAGTTTGACGGAACAGAAGATGAAATATTCGAAAGTATTCGAGGAAGAAAACTATTAAAGGAAAAAATCAAGGCAATAAAGAACTGTATAAAATATAATATCGGACTAGTCTTGGTACCTGTTATAATTCCGGGGGTAAATGACCATAATATAGGAGATATGATAAATTTTGCTTTAAAATACACTCCCACGGTAAGGGGCATTCATTTTCAGCCTGTGAGTTATTTTGGCAGAACTGCCTTTATGCCGGAGGATAAGGACAGGATAAGCCTGCCTGAATTAATGGATAAAATTGAGCTCCAAACAAAGGGAGCAGTAAAGGCAGAAAATTTGAAAGCTGCCTCTTGTGAAAACTCCCTGTGCTCATTTAACGGAAGTTTTATATTTGATGGCAGGAAAAAATTAAAGCCGGCAACAAAAAGAGTCAATAAATGCGGCTGCGATACCGTCGATGCAGCTGAGGGTGCAGCTAAAGCCAAAAAGTTTGTTGCAAGGAATTGGAAATTGGATATTCCTGCTGAAAGGAAGTACAAGATGGGGAATTCCTGGGATAAGCTGATTAATGAAATAAGAATCGGGAAATTCAGTATATCCGCTATGGCATTTCAAGATGCTTATAATGTTGACATAGAAAGGATTAAAGATTGCTGCATACATGTTGTAAGCAAGGAGGGTAATCTGATACCTTTTTGTATCTACAATATTACAGATATAGGGGGCAGCTCTTTATACAGGGATAAGGTATGAAATCACCTTTGGAGAACCTGATTATCCGTGAAACCTTAGCAAGTGACAGGCTTGCTTTAGCAAATTACAAATTGAGGAAATTGCAGGAAACAATTGATTATGCATTAGAAAACAGCAAGTTTTACAAGGAGAGATTTAAAGAAATAAAGAGGGGTAAACTCAATACTCTAATTGATTTTGCCTCCATGCCTTTTACCTTCCCCATGGAATTGGCTGAAAGACCCTATGATTTTTTATGCATATCTCCAAAATATGTTTCAAGAATTGTTACCCTTAAAACTTCAGGTACAACCTTAGCAGACGGCAAAAGATTATTTTTCACCGATAATGATTTAAATTTAACCGTGAATTTTTTTGAGGATGGATTTAAAGCAATGCTGGGTGGTGGCGACAGGGTAATGATTATGATGCCGGGAGAAAGCTATGGCAGCCTTGGAGATATTATTAAAAAAAGCCTGGACCGATTAAAGATAGAAAGTTATATATACGGGATATTGAAGGACTGTGACCATGCCGGGAACTTTATTGAGAATAACAATATAAATTCTATTGTGGCATTGCCTATGCAGGCAAGGTATTTAAGCAAAAAAAAGAAGGATATTTTTAAAAATAAGATAAATAAATTAATGCTCAGTGCGGATTATGTTCCTGAAATACTCATAAAAGACTTCAGTGAAAATCACAAGGTCAAAGTGTTTACCCATTATGGTCTTACGGAGACAGGTTACGGCTGCGCTGTGGAATGCGCACAGCTGAATGGTTATCACATCAGGGAAAATGATGTTTATTTAGAAATTGTTGATCCTGTTACAGGTCAAGTATTGGAAGATGGCACTAGGGGAGAAATAGTTATTACTACTTTTAACAGGGAAGCCATGCCCCTAATCAGGTACAGAACGGGAGACTATGGTGCATATAAACCAAAGGAGTGCAAATGCGGCACCTTTTTGAAAACATTGGAGCGCTCTAAGGGAAGAATAGGCAATAATACGCTTATTAATAATCAACATATTCATATGAGTGAGTTAGATGAGTTTTTTTTCCAATATGAAGACCTCTTGGACTATTCAATTAAAAATAGTGATAATGTAATCAATGTTAAGTTATTCCTCATGGAGGACTCCCATAATACAGTTGAGATAATAAAAAAAGCATTTGAAAACAGATTCAATGTGAAGACTAATGCGGCATCCGAAAAAGATGAAAACATCCCCTTATTACCAAATACTATGATAAAGAGAACATTAACTTAATGGAGATATGATAATGCAGAATAAAAATTGTTTTGTTTCATGGAGCGGAGGCAAGGATTCCTGCCTTGCATTATTTAAGGCAAAAGAAATGGGATACAAGCCCGTAAAGCTGTTAACTATGTTTGGTATGGAAGAAATCAGTTCCTCTCACAGGCTAAATGAAGAAATAATAAAAGCCCAGGCAGAATCTCTAGGTCTTGATTATATTATCGGAAAAGCAGCCTTTGAAGATTATGAGAAGGTATTTGTGTCCATGCTGAAAAACTTTAAAGAACAGGGCATAAATTATGGAATATTCGGAGATATAGATTTGGACGAGCACAGACAGTGGGAAGAAAGAGTTTGTAAATCAGCGGATATGGAAGCAGTTCTCCCTCTTTGGACGATAAACAGAAAAGAAATAGTGAAGGAATTTATATTACTTGGATTTAAAGCTAAAATTGTGGTAGTCAATACAGATATGTTGGAAGCAAAATTTTTAGGGCAGGATTTAAGCCTTTCCTTGATGGAAGAAATTGAAAAAGCAGGAGCTGACCCCTGCGGTGAAAACGGCGAATATCATACACTTGTATATGACGGCCCCTTATTTAAAAACCCCATTGATATAAGATTCAATTATGAAATAATTCCTGTGGAAGACAAATGGGCTCAAATTAAGATTTACTAAATAAGAAAAATGTGATTTGCAGGAAAATAAGAGAATATTTCATCGAAAGATATAAAAAAACAAATAAATAATATCTTAAGTCTCAATTTTTATTGAGATTTTTTGTTTGGGACAGTCATTTAATTTTTTTCTCAATCTGATACCAGATTCTCATTATGACACAGTTACAGGTCTAAAAATTTTAATGAACTTTTATTTGCCTTATGATTTATATTAGGCAGCATTAGTTTTTTAAAAAAAGCTTGTCATAAAAAATTTTATATAAAATATTAATAGAATAAAGAGGTGATGCCTTGGAAAGATTTATTGTTGAAATCGGCATGGGAGTTGATTTCCATGGCCAGGATGTGACGAAAGCAGCAGTAAAAGCAGCAAAGGATGCCATATCAAGAAGCTGCCTTGTGGGTCTTAATGAAGTTTGTGGATTTACCCAAGATAATATTGATGAAAAGGTTGTAATCGATGTTGCAATTGGGACAACTCGTCCTGACCTGGTTAGGACAGATGAGGTCAAGAAGTGCTTTCCGGTTGGAAAGGTAAATGTACGAGCGGTTTACGGCGGTTTAAAAACCGAAGGTCTTTATTTTACTAAATTTGGAGATAAGGATGATTCAATTGAGGTTGCTGTTGCCAGTGTATCCGTAAAAATTAAAAAATGATGGGGGGTAGTATTTTGAAGATCACTAACGAACAATTGAAAGAAATGTATTTGACAATGCTAAAGATTCGAAAATTTGAATTAAGTGCTTCAGATTTGTTTGCCCAAGGAAAGATTCCGGGCTTTGTCCATCTCTACATAGGTGAAGAAGCTGTTGCAACAGGCGCGTGCGCTAATTTAAGGGAAGATGACTACATAACCAGCACCCATAGAGGTCATGGACACATAATCGCCAAAGGCGGAGAATTAAAATACATGATGGCTGAACTGTTTGGCAGAGAAGACGGATACTGTAAAGGCAAAGGCGGCTCAATGCATATTGCCGATGCAAGCAGGGGTATTTTGGGAGCAAACGGTATTGTAGGCGCAGGTCATAATATTGCAGTAGGCTCAGGCTTGGCTATTCAACACAAGAAAACAGACCAGGTATGCGTATGCTTTTTCGGAGATGCGTCCACTAACCAGAGTACATTCCATGAAGCCTTGAATTTGGCTAGTATTTGGAAACTGCCGGTAATATTTGTGTGTGAAAATAACGGATACGGAATTTCGGTAAGCCAGAAAAGACACCAGGCTATTACGGATGTTTCCGTGAGGGCATCCGCATACAATATACCCGGTATAACCATAGACGGAAATGATTTGTTTGCAGTTTACGAGGCTGTGGGCGAAGCAGTTGCAAGGGCAAGAAAAGGACAAGGTCCTACCCTTATTGAGTGTAAAACATACAGGTGGAGAGGACACTTTGAAGGAGACCCCGTTGTATACAGACCTGACGGAGAGCTGGAAGCCTGGATTAAAAGAGACCCTATTCCTAAAGTGGAAAAATACTTTACAGATAGCGGTGTGATGACGGAAGAGGAAATAAAGAAATTAAATGATGATGTGGACAAGATGGTTAAAGAGGCAATAGAATTTGCCGAAAAAAGCCCCTTCCCATCATTGGAATCAGCTTTAAAGGATGTGTATTCTGATATAGTTGAGGAGGGAAGAGTAAGATGAAAAAAATGACATATGCTGAAGGAATCAGGGAAGCAATGCGTTTAAAAATGCAAGAAGATCCCAATGTTATACTGTTTGGAGAAGATGTGGGTAAATTCGGAGGATGCTTTGGAGTCAGTACAGGCTTGTGGGAAGAGTTTGGGGATGACAGAATTCGGGACACTCCCATATCGGAAGGTGCAATTGTCGGCGCTGCTGTCGGTTCAGCTGCATGCGGAATAAAACCCATTGCAGAGATTATGTTTATAGATTTCATAACTGTTGGTATGGACCAATTAGTTAATCAGGCAGCCAAAATGAGATACATGTTTGGCGGTGAAATAAACCTTCCCATGGTTGTCAGAGTTCCCGCCGGTGCAGGCATAGGCGGTGCTGCCCAGCACTCTCAGTCTTTGGAAGCATGGGTGACCCGTGTGCCGGGACTTAAGGTTGTTTATCCTTCAAATGCACAGGACGCTTACGGCTTGTTATTAACAGCCATTGATGACCAAAATCCTGTGGTGTTTATTGAAAATAAAGTACTCTATGCGATGCAAAACGATGTTGATGAAAATGAATTAAAACCCATACCTTTAGGAAAGGCAAGAATTGCCAAAGAAGGAACTGATGTCACAATCATCACTTACGGAAGACAAGTTTATGACTCCTTGGAGGCAGCAGAAAAATTAGCCAAGGATGAAATAAATGCGGAAATTATAGACTTAAGAACACTATACCCTCTTGATAAGGAAGCTATATTTAATTCGGTGGAAAAAACTCATAAAGTTGTTTTGGTCAGCGAAGAGTGCAAGAGAGGTGCTTATACGGGAGAAATTGCGGCAATGATAGCAGAAGAGCGCTTCTATGAATGCGATGCTCCCATTATGAGGGTAGGTGCCTTAAATACTCCCATACCTTTTGCCGGCGACCTTGAATCTTATGTAGTACCAAAGGCAAGGGATATTGAATTGGCTGTAAAATCATTGTTTTAGACTTTAAGGATAAGGCAAGGGCTGTTGCACTATGCGGCAGCCTCTGCTGTTAGGAGGTTTATATGGCTTCGATCGGAATAATCGCAAATCCTGCTTCCGGTAAGGATATCAGAAGACTGGTATCTCATGCTACGGTTATCGACAACAATGAAAAAATCAACATAGTGGAAAGAATTGTACTTGGAGCCCAGGCTTTAGGAGTTAAAAAGGTTTTTGTAATGCCAGACTCATACAATATGGGATACAGGGTAGAAGATAAGTTAAAGAGCTGTAATGAGCTTAAATGTGAAATAAACATAGTTAATATGCTGCGCTTTGATGGTATGGAGGATACCGTTAAGGCTGCAGATTATATGGAAAAAAACAATGAAATAAGGTGTATAATCACACTTGGGGGAGACGGCACCAACAGGGCAGCCGCAAGAAGCATTAAAAATACCCCCCTTATAACTATTTCCACCGGAACCAACAATGTATATCCAACCATGCTAGAAGGAACTGTTGCAGGCATGGCGGCAGCAGCAGTTGCTTCAGGTCGTTTTGATGACAGTAAGTTTGTAACAAAGGACAAAAGAATTGAAATATACAGGGATGATGAGCTTATAGATATTGCCCTTATAGATGCTGTAATATCAAAGGATGTATTCATAGGCTCAAAGGCAATATGGAATACGGATACAATCGAGAAAATCATCGTAACCAGGTCTCACCCGGCATCCATTGGTTTTTCTTCCTTGGTGGGGTGCAAAAAAATTATTTATCCTGAAGATGATTTCGGTGCCTATCTAGATGTTAACTCAGGCAGTGAAAAGATCAAAGCACCTATTGCAGCAGGAGTGGTGGAATCCATATCAGTAACCGAACCCGTAATTTTGGGATTAGATGACGAGTATGAATTCACTGCTAAAGACAGGGGCACCATAGCTTTAGACGGAGAAAGGGAAGTTGAATTTTCAAAGGATCAGAAATTGGTTTTTAAAATCAGAAGAGAGGGTCCTTTTCATGTAGATGTTATAAAGGTATTGGAAACTGCACAAGAAAACAACTTTTTCATTATATAAAAATAGTATTAAGGAGGAAATATGGCTGAATTTATTGTAATGCCAAAAATGGGACTTACCATGACAAAAGGCACCTTGACAAATTGGAGAAAGAAAGAAGGGGATCTGATAAATAAAGGCGATATCCTCTTTGATGTGGAAACAGATAAATTAACCAATAAAATTGAAGCCAAGACAGCCGGAGTTTTAAGAAAAATTTTGGTTGATAAGGAAACCGTAGATGTTCTTGTGCCTGTTGCAATTATAGGCAGAGCCGATGAAGATATTTCGGAATTGTTAGAGCAGGCATCAGGAAGAGAAAAAAAGGCAGAAAGGCAAAAGGAAGAATATCAAAAAGAGGCGGAGAAACCTGCACCCGTAAGACAAGCCGGAGAAAGAATTAAGATTTCTCCCAGAGCAAAGAAGATAGCAAAGGATTTAAAGGTTGATTATAATTTGGTGAAGGGAACAGGACCGGACGGGGCCATTACTGAAGAAGACGTACGAAAATTTGACGAACAAACCGAAATCAAGGTATCTCCAACTGCGGCTATAGTTGCCGAACAATTGGGAGTAGACATTCTCAATATTGAAAAAGATACCAGGATAATGAAGTCAGATGTAATTAAATATAAATTAGATGAAAGCTTGGCAAAATATGCAGACCCTCAAGAATATCGCCAGCCCATGACCAACATGCGAAAAATTATTGCGGAGAGAATGCTTCAAAGCATTCAAACATCTCCCTCCGTATCATTTAACATAAAAGTTGACACAAGAGGAATGAAACAATTGAGAGATGAATTGAAGGATACAATCAGGGTATCCTACACGGATATTCTTGTAAAAGTAGTATCTCAAGTATTGCTTCAATACCCTCTTTTGAACAGCACAGTTGACGGTGATGAGATAATAACCCGTAATTATGTAAACATGGGTGTTGCGGTTGCACTTCCGGCAGGGCTTTTGGTTCCTGTGGTGAAATATGCCAATGTGAAAGGCTTAAAAGAAATTTCAAATGAAATTAAAGACCTTGGCGAAAGAGCAAAAACCAATGATTTAATGCCGGATGAATTAAGCGGGGGAACATTTACCATCAGTAATTTAGGAATGTATGGAATCGAATCATTCACCCCTATCATAAATCAGCCTGAGGTTGCAATTTTAGGAGTAAATACAATAAATAAAGAGCCTGTGGTCGTAAATGATGAAGTTGTTATTAAGTCCATGATGAATTTAAGTCTCACTGCAGACCACAGGGTGGTTGACGGGGCAGTTGCAGCTGAATTTTTGGCAACATTAAAAGTATACATTGAAAAACCGGGATTGCTTTTACTATAGAGGCAGTGATTAAGGAGGAGTTATGAAGATAGTAATCATAGGCGGCGGTCCCGGCGGCTATGTTGCCGCCATAAGAGCCGCACAGCTTAATGCTGAGGTAGTATTAGTAGAAAAGGAGCGATTAGGAGGGACATGCTTAAATAAAGGATGCATACCCGCAAAGGTTTTACTTCACGCTTCAGGGGAGTTCGCAGCTGCTAAAAACTTCGAAAGCTATGGCATAAAAATTAAGGGAGTGGAATTAGACTGGCCAGAAATCCAAAGAAGGAAAAGCGAAATTGTAGACAAGCAGGTTAAAGGAATTCAAAGCCTGCTGATAAACAACAATGTTGTAATAATAAAGGGAGAAGGAAGCTTTTTAAACAAAAATCAATTAAAAGTAAAGGATAAGGCCGGGTCTGAAACTCTAGTGGATTTTGATTATGCCATAATAGCAAGCGGCTCAAAACCTGTTTTTATTCCCATACCCGGAGCAGAGCTTCCCGAAGTCATTACCAGCGATGAAGCTTTGAATCTTACAGAGATTCCAAGCACCATGGTTATCATAGGAGGAGGGGTAATCGGCTGTGAATTTGCAGAAGTATTCAATGCAGCGGGATGCAAGGTTACAATAATTGAAATGCTGCCAAATATAATAGCAAATATGGACCGGGATATTGTTTCCACCTTGAGGGATAAGTTTTATAAAACCGGCGTAGAAGTCTATACGGACACCAAGGTGCTTTCAATTACAAAGTCAAAAGACGGACTGGCGGTAAATACGGAATCAGCCGGCAGTAACCGGTCATTCAGTGCAGACAAAGTACTTTTAGCCATTGGGAGAAGGCCGGTCATAGATAATTTGGCCTTGGAAAATGCAGGTCTTGTTACAAAAGGGGGAGCTATACTTGTAAACAAAAACATGCAGACCAATGTTCCTAACATTTATGCCATAGGAGATGCCAGGGGAGGAGTAATGCTGGCTCATGCAGCTTCATCTGAGGGAATAGTTGCAGTAGAATCAATAATGAAGATTAAGTCCAATATTGATTTTAAAACAATACCCTACTGTGTATACACCAAGCCTGAACTTGCGGGAGTCGGTCTCACGGAAGAGCAGGCAAGAGGAAAGGGATATGATGTAAAGGTCGGTTTATTTCCGATGAGTATAAACGGAAAGGCAATGATTGAAGATGAGCAGGAAGGTTTGGTGAAATACATAACAGACGGAGCAACGGGAGAAGTATTGGGACTTCACATATCGGGACCAAGTGCAACGGAGCTTATTGCAGAAGGAGCACTTGCCCTGAGATTAGAAGCAACCATTGATGAAATTACATCAACCATCCACGCCCACCCCACAGTGGCAGAAGCACTCCATGAAGCAGCTCACGCAGTATACAAGAAGGCTATACACATACCTAAATAAATATAATAAATGTTTAATTCCTCCGAATTGTGGATATATATCATATATAACCTAAAAGGAGGGATTTTTTTATGAAACTGCTTGTACCCGTAGATGGCTCAAACGCTTCAATAAACGCTGTAAAAAAGGCTTTGGAGTTAGCAAGGAAATATGGTTTTTCAATAAAACTGATTTCCGTTGTCTCCGAAAAAAATTCCGAGTACAGAAGGCATGAAAATGCATGGAGAGGAGTTGACGGCTCCATAATTTCCGAAAGCGAAGAGCTGGAAAAACGATTGGAAGAGAAAATTAAAGAAAATGCTGAAAGACTGTTGAATGCAATAGTATCCAAGTTGGATTTCAGCGGCATAAAGGTAGAAAAGGAAGTTTTATTGGGAGAGCCCTATGTAAAAATATTAGAAACAGCAAGAAATAACAAGGTTGATATGATAGTAATGAGCAACAGAGGTTTTTCTAAAGTGAAAAGATTCTTCGTCGGCTCTGTAACCCAGAGGGTAATATCAGATGCACCTTGCCCCGTATTGGTTGTAAACGCTGGCTTCGAGCCCTAGTGACAAGGGGACGGGGGTAGTGTCATCACAGGAGGTATTATGAGAATTGTTATAATCGGTGCTGTGGCAGCAGGAACTTCTGCAGCTACCGAAATTAGAAGGAAGAACAAGGAAGCAGAAATAATCATTTACGAAAAAGACAAGTATATTTCTTATGCAGGCTGCGGCATGCCTTATTATATAAGCAATGAAACAGAAAGCTTTTCAAGCCTTGTCCCCAGGGATGCAGAATTTTTTAAGGAAAAACATAATATCGATATCTACATCGAGCATGAGGTAAAGTCTGTAAATCCGGAAGATAAAACATTGGTGGTTAAGAATACATCAGGTGAATTTATGGACAGATATGATAAACTGATAATTGCAACCGGTGCTAGTCCTGTAAAGCCTGACTTGAAAGGCGCCGACAGAGATAATGTATTTCTTTTAAGAAATATAAAAGATATGATTAGTATTAAAAACTATATCGAAGAAATAAAACCAAGCTCGACAGCCATTGTAGGAAGCGGATTTATTGGACTTGAAATGTGCGAAAGCTTTAAGTTTTTAGGTTTGGATGTCACCATAATTGCCAGGTCTAAAATTTCAAAGGGAATTGATAATGAGCTGTCTCTTTATATAGAAGATCATTTAAGAGAAAAGGGAGTTAATGTTTATACCAATACGAAAACTGTGGAAATTAATGACCAAGGTGTAGTTTTAGATAAGGGAAGCCTTGTTAAAGCAGATATGGTACTACTTGCAACAGGCGCCAAGCCAAATGTAACCCTTGCTAAAAATATGGGAGTTGACATTGGAATAACAGGTGCCATCAAGGTTGATAAGCATATGAAAACCAATATTGATGATGTATACAGCTGCGGCGATTGTATAGAAATGTACTCTTTCATTAACGGGGCTCCTCTTTACAGACCTTTAGGCTCAACTGCAAATAAAACCGGCACAATTGCAGGAAGCAATGTAATAGGAACAAAAGAAGAATTCAAAGGAATTTTAGGCACTGCCATATACAGGGTTTTTGACCTTACGGTTGGAATGACAGGTTTTTCGGAAGAGGAAGCCATAAAACACGGATATAATGTTGTTACTATAACCGACATAAGGGCAAATAAACCCGAATATATGGGAGGTAAGCCTATAATAATAAAAGCCCTTGCCGAAAAAGAAACGGGGAGACTGTTAGGAGCTCAGATGGTCGGTTATGAGGGAGTTGACAGGAGATTGGATGTATTTGTAACTGCCAGTACCTTAAATGCAAAAGCAGAGGACTTAATGCATCTTGACTTAGCATACGCTCCTCCTTATTCAACACCAAGAGACCCTCTCTATTACACAGGAGTTAAACTAAAAGCAAAACTTTAATTGCAAGGGGATGACAGTACTCCCGTCCCCTTGTCATATTATTTCTTTTTGATTGATACTTCTCCGGAATTAAGGGTAATTTTTTGACCGTCCGGCGTATAGACAATCAAGCCGCCAAAATCGTCAATGTCTAAAGCATAACCTTCATGCCAAGTATTGTCCTTTTTATATAGTATATACTCTCCCAATATCATGGAGCGTTGTTTGTAAGCTGACATAAAATCTCTGTCTTCTAAATTTTTACTTATATTCAGCACATTATTAATTATTTCTCCGGTCAGCTGATTTCTTATGGATTTGTCCTCATGATCAAATATTGATCCTGCACTATCCTGTAATTCCAAGGGGAAATCTTCAATTTTTGTTTTTACGTTTATACCGATTCCCACCACGACACTGTCCATCATACCGCTTTCAAAGTTGGTCACCGCTTCCGTAAGTATACCGCATACTTTTCTCTTATCTATAAATATGTCATTTACCCATTTAATTTGAGGAGATAAATTTGTAATTTTTTCTATAGCCTGACAAACAGCAACAGCTGCAGCTGTTGTCACCAATACTGAATTCTCGATACTTAATTGGACTTTTAAAATAATACTCATATAAATACCCGAATCTGAAGGTGAGAAAAAATCCCTTCCAAATCTGCCCCTTCCTTTTGTTTGTTCTTCTGCTATGATTGTTGTTCCGTGCTCAGCATTCTGAACAGCTAAAAGCTTGGCCTCAGTGTTGGTTGAGCGGGTGGTTTTATAAACAGTTATTGGAATACTCTTGAATTCTTCATTTAGATATAATCTTATACCTTGGGCAGATAACATATCCGACGAAACAGACAGAGAATATCCTTTCTTGCTTGCTTCTATATGATATCCCTCATCCTTTAATGATTTAATTGCCTTCCATACGGCAGTTCTGGAGACACCTGACAAGTCCGCCAATTCCTGTCCTGAAATACTGCTTCCTTTGTTGCGCTCTAAAATATATAAAACTTCATTTTTTACCGACATATTTTACACCTCAATTTCTAGTTATTATAAACATTATTCGTTTCTTAGTCAACTGAATGGCTATTTTAGTTAAGGGCATTTATTATAATAATATTGAAGCATCCTGACATACTATATTAAATATATACAAAAATGAATGTTGTAAGGTTTTGCTTTTGAAAATATAAGTATTTGACAATTCTATGCTTTCTGAATAGAATTAAAATCAAGCAAATAACGAGAACAAATAATAAATCAAAAATGCACCATATATAATCCTTGTCCCGAAGTAAATTCCGGACTAGTGAAATATTTATTAACAAAATCAAAGGGAGACTAAGAAAGGTAGGTAATGAAATGCCCAAAAAATCAATCGTTCTTATACTATTATTAGCAATGGCATTAAACTTAGCAGCATGCGGTAACAAAGACGGCTCTGAGAATAATGCCAAGCAAGAAAATATAGATGCAGCTGCACCTGCAGGTAAAAATGATTTAAAGTTTGCTATAGATCAAGAACCGGCATCACTTGACCCTTACATGCATACTAAGCAACAAGGATTCACTGTTGGAACACTTATTTTCGAAACACTGATTAAAAAAGATAAAAACGGTGAATTTGTACCATGGCTGGCAAAAGAGTGGGAGTTTATTGACGATACAACAATTATATTCAAATTGCGTGATGATGTAACTTTCCATGACGGAAGTAAATTTACTGCCCAGGATGCGGTATATTCTTTAGCCCTCGGTGCTAACAGTTCATTCAGTAAGACTGTATTCAGCAGTATAGATGCAGTAAATACAAGAGCAATAGATGAATACACGGTTGAGCTTAAACTACTCAACCCCTATGCTCCGCTTTTGGAAGCACTCGCATCTTTTCGTGGTGCCATGTTGTGCAAGGCTGCGCGTGAAAGTATGGGAGAAGCTGAATACGGCCGTGCTCCCGTGGGAACAGGTCCGATGAAGCTTATCAAATGGGTTTCAGGAGATCGAATAGACCTTGAAGCATATGACGGCTACTGGGGAGAAAAGCTTCCTTTTGAAAAAGTTAGTGCACGTATAATCGTAGAGTCTAATTCTCGTTCGATTGAACTTGAAACAGGCGGCGTAGATATAGCAATGGAACTGGCCTTTTCTGACTGGGAGAGAATAGAAGGGAATCCCAAGACTGTATTAATCAGCGGTGAAAGCCAGTCAAGCACATTTATTTTACTTAATAATTCCATGAAGCCTTTTGACGATATTAGAGTAAGACAAGCCTTGGCACATGCTATTGACATGCAATCTCTTGTTGATATTGCATTCCAAGGAAATGCAATGGTAGCTGACAGCTACTATATTCCAAGCATATTAGGTCATAAGCCGCTAGGTCCCATGGAATATGACCCGGAAAAAGCAAAAAGCTTATTAAGGGAAGCCGGCTATGCTGATGGACTTGAAATTGATTTTTATACTTACCAACACCCGATTCACTCGGTTGTAGCAGAAGTTCTTCAGAGTATGTGGGGGGCTGTAGGAGTTAAAGTTAACATTTTAGTTGTCGACCTGGCAACACTGACGGAGTTAAATAATGCGGGAAAAGTTTCTACGTCTCATATGTCTCCTGCGGTTGCTATTGCTGACCCGGATGCAGCATTAATGATATGGCCTACCTGGCGTACAATTTCAATAAGACATAATGACCAGCATGTTCAAGATCTGTTAGATGCAGGACGTGCCAGCTATGATAGAGAAGAACGTGCTAAAATATATGGAGAGCTTCAGGATTATCTGTTTGATAAGACCTACAGTATCCCTGTTGCTTTCCCTAAAGCAGCATTTGGAACACGTGATTATATTCAAGGACTTGAGTTTTCTCCCAGCCTTGTTCCGGATATGACAAGGGTAAGATTTAAGTAAGTATCATTTGTATGATAAAGCTGGTTCTAGGGTAAGCTTTAAAGCAATAGAACCGGCTTCTGAACAAATCATATCTGAAAGAAGAGGAATATACATGTTGAAATTTATTATTAAACGAATCCTCCTAGCTATACCCGTCCTTTTAGGTGTTACGCTTCTTGTATTTACTATGTTATATTTTACCGAAGGTGATCCTGCAAGACTAATTTTAGGAGATACAGCCACTGAAGAAGAAGTCGAAGCCTTAAGAGAAGAGCTTGGATTAAATGATTCCTTTGGCCGCCAATATATTAATTATCTGGGTGGAATAATGAAGGGAGATTTAGGTACCGATTATATAACCGGCCGTCCCGTAAGAGATGAAATAATGGAACGCCTGGGCACAACATTGAAACTTGCAGCAGCAAGTATTATTTTTTCTGTTGCTATAGCGATTCCTGCAGGGATTATTTCCGCAATACGGCAATACTCTCTAATAGATATAATAACCATGGTTCTTGCCCTATTAGGCAATTCCTTGCCCAACTTTTGGCTGGCACTCATGCTCATTTTGTTTTTCTCGGTATATTTAGGAATATTGCCGGCATCCGGTCTTTACGGAATAGAGTATTATATCATGCCGGTTATAGGTATCAGTGCAGGAGCTATTGCCACAATAACCAGAATGACAAGATCCAGCATGTTAGAAGTTATACGGCAGGATTACATTCGAATGGCCCGAATAAAAGGACAAACCGAGTTTGCAATAATTGTAAAGCATGCCCTAAAAAATGCACTGATTCCCGTTATCACGGTTATAGGAATACAATTCACCGTTGCCGTCGGCGGAGCAGTAGTAAATGAGCAAGTCTTTGCCATACCGGGCTTAGGCAAATTTTTGGTAGATGCTATTAAAGCGAGAAACTACCGGGTAGTTCAAGGTGGTGTCCTAGTTCTTGCAATCATATGCAGCCTTGTAAACTTATTTGTTGACTTATTGTATGCATTTATAGATCCAAGAATCAAAAACCAATACCAAGAATCCGCAAAATCAAGAAAAATAAGAAGAGTTAGAGATGGGGGATGATAATATGGCTAAGAAAAAAGGACAAGTTCGCCAAATATGGCGCAGATTGAAAAAAAACCGTCTATCTATGTTTGGTTTGATAACACTAATTATTATAGTTTTAGCAGCCATATTTGCAGACTTTATTGCGCCATACCCGTATGATTTGCAGAACTATAGTGTTGCCAAACAATTTCCCTCCTTGGAGCATCCTTTTGGCACTGATAACTACGGACGTGATATTTTTAGCCGTGTTATTTACGGAACTCGTGTTTCCTTGCAGATTGGTTTCATATCATTGACCGCAGGAGCCTTGATAGGTACTATTTTTGGCACTGTATCAGGATATTTCGGCGGTCGGACTGATACGGTAATAATGCGTTTTACGGATATATTAATGTCTATCCCAAAGGTTGTTTTAGCTATTGCGATAGCATCAACATTAGGACCGGGTTTAGTAAACGCAATGATTGCAGTAGCAATAAGCTCAATTCCCAATTTTGCACGTGTGGCAAGGGCATCTACATTGACTGTCAGGGATCAGGAATATATTGAAGCTGCCAGGGCCATTGGTGCCGGTAATTTCCGGATTATATTCAGGCATATTTTACCTAATATACTTGCTCCTATAATAGTTCAAGCAACCTTGGGTGTGGGAATATCAATTATACTTGCGGCTTCCTTGAGTTTTTTGGGATTGGGAGTTGAGCCTCCGACACCGGAATGGGGAGCAATGCTGTCGGCTGCCAGGACCTTCATCCGCGATGAATGGTATATGGTTTTATTCCCGGGATTAGCAATTATGTTAACGGTTCTTGCCCTTAACCTCTTAGGTGACGGTTTAAGGGATGCTCTTGATCCTAAACTGAAAACCTAAAGAAAAAAGGAGAAAGATATATGAATGACAAAAACAATCCTCTTTTATCCGTAAGAAATCTCACAATACATTATATTACCGATGATGGTCTTGTAAAAGCAGTTAATGACATAAGCTTTGATTTGGAAAAGGGAAAAACCTTAGGTTTGGTAGGTGAAACAGGAGCAGGAAAAACAACTGCTGCCTTTGGAATTATGAATCTGGTACCGGACCCGCCGGGGAAAATAATTAGCGGAGAAATATTAATTAACGGAAAAGATATTCTGAAATTAAAAAAGAATGAAAGCAAAAAGTATCGTGGAAAAGTTGCTTCTATGATTCTCCAAGACCCTATGACAGCTTTAAACCCAATAATTACGGTTGGAGAACAAATTGCTGAAGTGTGCAGGCTTCACGATAAGCTGTCAAAGGCAGACGCATATATAAAAGCAGCTCAAATGCTGGAGTTGGTAGGAATACCAAGTGACCGCATCGATGAATACCCCCATCAGTTTTCAGGCGGTATGAAACAGAGGGTAGTAATTGCCATTGCCTTAGCATGTAATCCTCAATTACTGATAGCGGACGAACCAACCACAGCCTTGGATGTAACTATTCAAGCTCAGGTTCTCAGCCTTATAGGGGACCTGATAAAGAAATATGAAACTTCAATGATACTCATTACACATGACTTAGGTGTGGTTACAGAAATATGTGATAAAGTTGCCATTATGTACGCAGGACAAATCGTGGAAACAGGTGATCTTGAAGCAGTTTATGAACACACCAAGCATCCCTATACTAAGGGCTTGTTCGGGTCGCTTCCCAGCCTCTCGGCTAAGGCACACAGACTCAATCCAATATATGGATCAATGCCTGACCCGACTAATCTTCCCAATGGTTGTGCTTTTCATCCAAGATGTCCGAATAAAATGCCTGCATGCGAAAACAGAGCTCCCACAAATACAGAGCTTGAATCAGGTCACTTTGTCAGGTGTCTTCTGTATGAGTAGGGTTTATTAATTGGAGGGAATATATGTACAAATTACTTGAAGTGAAAGATTTAAAGAAATATTATGAAACAAAAAACGGATTATTGCATGCAGTTGATGGAGTAAGCTTCTCCATAGAAGAAGGCAAAACCTTAGGAGTAGTTGGAGAATCCGGCTGTGGAAAATCTACCTTGGGAAGGCTTGTAATAAGGCTGATAGATGCTACTGACGGCAAAATAATATTTGATGGCAAAGATATAACCAATGTAAAAAGCAAGGGTTCCTTGCGAAAAGAAATGCAGATTATCTTCCAGGATCCCTTTTCTTCCCTTAATCCAAGAATGTCAGTAAGCCAAATAATCGAAGAACCGTTAAAGATACACAAGTTGTACTATAATAAGGCAGAACTCCGGTCTAAGGTCAGGGAACTTATGGATACGGTAGGCTTGGCATGCAGACTTGAAGATTTTTATCCCCATGAGTTAGACGGGGGCCGTCGCCAGAGAATTGGTATTGCACGCGCTTTGGCATTAAATCCAAGGTTTATTGTATGCGATGAACCGGTATCGGCATTAGATGTATCCATACAGGCTCAAATTCTTAATTTAATGATGGATTTGCAAGAGGAGCGCTGCTTTACATACATGTTTATCAGCCATGATTTATCAGTTGTAAAGCACATATCCGATGAAATTATGGTTATGTATCTTGGACTTGTGGTCGAAAAGTGTAAAGCGGATGAACTGTTTGAGCATACATTACACCCTTATTCAAAAGCCTTATTATCTGTTATTCCTGAAGCAGCCATAAAAAAGAAAAAACAGAAAAAATTGATTCAAGGTGAGATTACATCACCAATTAATCCGAAACCCGGATGTCGATTTGCAGCCAGATGTAGTTATGCCGGTGATATATGCGATAAAGCCGCACCGGAATTAAAAGAAGTTACACCGGACCACTATGTTTCCTGTCACTTTGTTAATGAAATAAATAGCTTATGAAGAAAACAGATTAAAATTTGCCCTTAAGAAGGTGAATTTTTTTGGTTAATAATACTATTAATAAAGCTTTTAATACATCTCCCGGTATGAATGCAAACATTCCTAATTGCAATACTTTGAAAATATTTAAATTACTGTCCAGCATAATATTTAAAACATAGTACATGTAAGGAAGTCCGAAAGCGTAAATAATTACGGTTCCGCTTATTACCGCCGCCCATGGATATTGTTTGATATTTTTTTCTTCGGCTAATTTACCCGTAACATAAGCCGCAGCTACATATCCTAATATAAAACCAAAGCTTGGCTTGTAAATATACTGCAATCCTCCGGAGAATCCTGCAAATACGGGAAAGCCTGTAAGTCCTAACAACAAATAAGTTACTTGAGAAAACACAGCCTTTTTAGCCCCTAACATAAGACCTGACAAAAGTACAAAAAGTGATTGCAAGGTTATAGGTACGGGACCTATTGGAATGCTGATAAATGCACCAATGGTCGTCAATGCCGTGAAAATTCCTATTTGTGTAATATCTCTTGCGCTGAATATTTGTTCATTATTCATAGATTTCCTCATCTCACCTTTATTATCTGCCCTAATCGTCTATGCCTGATGTATAGCTTCAAAATATTATAAAAAACATTCATAGGATTGTCAACTATAAATTAATTATGGTTGACATATATAAATAATTTTCTATTAGTTATATAGAGAAATTCTATTAATATAATACAAAACAAGTATTAGACATATAGATATTATTAATATAAAATAGTATTAATAATATTGCATGCATGAATAATATTGTAAGGAGGGACAATTTTGATACTTCCGGCAAGAGTAAAACTATGTGAGGTAGGTTTGAGAGACGGCTTGCAAAATGAACCTAAAATCTTAACTGTATCAGAAAAATTAAAGCTTGCGGAGAGTTTAATAGATGCAGGTTTTAAGGTTATTGAATTAGGCTCATTTATGAGCCCTAAAGCAGTTCCCCAGATGGCAGATACGGACGAACTGTTTAAGCTCCTAAAAAGTGTTAAAGGCGTGGAGCTTCGTGCACTTGTAGCAAATAAAAGGGGAGTAGAGAGGGCAATAGACTGCGGCTGCCGAAAAATCAAGCTTAATGTTTCTGCCAGTAAAAGACATAATCTTGCAAATATTAATAAAACACCCCGGGAAACTGTGGCTGGATTCAATGAAAACGTTGACCTTGCTTTGAAAAATGGTCTTGAAGTTTCAGGCTCCATATCCATGCCCTTCGGCTCACCTTGGGAGGGATTAATCCCGGTTGAAGATGTTGAAGGAATAGTTGAAGCTTATCTAGGAGTAGGAATAAAAGAAATTTCCCTTTCGGATGCTGCAGGTGTTGCTACACCAAAGCAAGTATATGACATGTGCCGCTCAATGCAAAAGAAATATCCGGATGTTATATGGTGGCTGCATTTCCATAATACAAGAGGAATGGCTATGGCTAATATTTTAGCTTCGATGGAAGCGGGAATAAGAAACTTTGATACAGCTTTAGGGGGTTTTGGGGGATGTCCCTTTGTTCCCGGAGCAGCAGGCAATGTATCTTCCGAAGATGTTGTTCACATGATGGATGAAATGGGAATAGAAACAGGAATTGATATACTAAAGCTTATTGAACTCTCAAGAAACTTACAGGCAATACTTGGTCATAAGGGGGATTCATACATCATAAAAGCAGGCAGGTCTAAGGATCTATTTAAATAGATTTTTGTAATTAATATGAAATCGTTTTAGCAACATATAGTTTTCTATATAATATAGGAGGAAAAATGAGCAGAATGAGTTCAATGGAAGAGGCTTATGCAAAACTTGATCAAGACCAAATTGATGAAATAGAAGAAAAGTTCGCAAAAGCTGATGCCGCACAAAAAAATTTTGAAAAATGGAATCAGAAAGACATTGATAGGACAATAAGGGCTATTGCATGGAAGGTAGCCAATACACAGACTTTTAAAGAATTAGTTGCAATGAGTATCCAAGAAAGCAAAATGGGGGACCCCATAAGCCGTGAGAATAAGAAATATAAAATAAGGGGAGTATTGCGTGATGCTCTCAGACAGAAAAGTGTAGGAATAATTGAGGAAATTCCCGAAAAAGGAATCGTTAAATATGCTAAACCGGTCGGGGTGATAGCATGTGTCGTACCTGCAACCAACCCTGATTTAACACCTGCCGGGAATGCTATATATGCCCTTAAGGCAAGGAATGCGATAATATTTTCTCCTCATCCCAGGGCAGCAAAAACCGGGGGCAGGACGATTGAATTAATGAGGGAGGGTTTAAGAGAGGCAGGAGCCCCTGAGGATTTAATTCAAATATTGGGACAGGGTAAAGCCAAGATAAATAAGTTCATGTCGGAAGCTCTTAATACCAAATGTGATTTGGTAATTGCAACCGGCGGCCAAGGGGTAGTGAGAAGAGCATACCATTCCGGCACACCTGCTTATGGAGTGGGAGCAGGTAATGCAACCATGATATGGGATGAAACAGCATCGGATGAAATAAGAATAGCCGCACATAATACAATGATTTCCAAAACTTCGGATTTCGGGTCGGGATGCTCTGCAGACGGCAATATAATCATACACGTGAGCATTTTTGAAAAAGGTATAAAGGCCTTAGTAGAAGAAGGCGGATATTTATTGAATGAGAATGAACAAGAAAGCATTAAAAAAATTATGTGGGATGAAGAATGCCGCCGCTTGCCTGATTCAGTTGCCCAATCACCTCAAAAAATGGCAAGGCTTGCAGGATTTGAAATACCTGAAGACAGGAAATTTCTCATTGCAATGGGTACAGGAAGTTATACAAGTGCTTACCAAGACGTATGGTGCCGTGAAAAATTAACGACACTTTTGGCTGTTCATAAGTATGAGGGAGAATTTCAAAATGCCATTGATATAGTTAAAGCTATTCATGAAGTAGGGGGGAAGGGTCACAGCGTGGGCATATATTCATACGATGAGGACCATATTCACAGGCTTGCCTTAGAAGCTCAAGTGGGCAGAATTATGGTCAGACAACCTCAATCAAAATCAAATGCCGGTTCCTTCACAAACGGCATGCCTATGACATCAAGCTTAGGATGTGGCACCTGGGGAGGAAATGCAACATCGGAAAATGTAAATTTGCGCCATTATATGAATGTTACCTGGGTTTCTAAGGAAATACCCGAGGACAGACCCAGTGATGAAGAATTGTTTGGAGAATTTTATGAGCCGGAAAGAGAAGGAAAAAAATAAAGGAGGTTATTAGTTTGAAAAGATTAGTATCGGACCAAATGGTAGAATATCTTGAAAGACGTAATGTAGAATATATTTTTGGTTTATGCGGCCATACCATAATAGCCTTTTTGGATGCCTTGTCAAGAAGTGAGAAACTAAAATATATATCATTCAGGAATGAACAACTTGCAGCCATGGCTGCAGACGGCTATGCAAGAATCAAAAAAAAGGCGGGAGTCGTACTTTGCCATTTAGGCCCCGGCCTTGCAAATGTCGTAACCGGAGTGGCAAATGCCTCTTTTGATTCAATACCCATGGTTGTTATTGCAGGAGATGTTCCCAGATATTATTTCGGGAAACATCCTCACCAAGAGGTTAACCTCCACTCGGATGCTTCTCAATACGAAATACTTAGACCAATCGTAAAAAGAGCATGGAGAATTGATGATGCAGAAGCCTTGCCTGAAATTTTGGATAAGGCTTTCAGGCTTGCAGAAAGCGGGAGGCCGGGACCTGTCCTTATATCAATTCCCATGGATGTGTTTTCCGTAAAAATAGATGAAGAATTGTTTAATCGTACATATAAAGACAGCCCGGAAACCATAAAGCCAGCTTTGGCACCCTCTGCTGCGAAAGCAATAGCAAAGAAACTGATTGAAGCAAAGAATCCTGTTATTCATGCAGGCGGTGGAATACTCTTGGCAGGTGCATCAGAGGAACTAAGAGAGTTGGTAGAATTTTTGGATATTCCCGTTTCAAGGACACTTATGGGGCAAGGGTGCATATCGGATACCCATCCCCTGATGCTTGGTCAAACCGGCTTCTGGGGTCTTGATTTTACACACAAGTTTACCGCAAACGCAGATGTAATACTTGGATTAGGTACACGCTTTGCCGAAGCTGACAGTTCAAGCTGGTATACGGGTGTTACTTTTGATATGAATAAAACAGAATTTTTGCAGATAGATATCGACCCTGCAGAAATAGGACGGAATTATCCGGTATCAATCGGTGCTCTTGCTGATTTAAAGTTAGCCTTAGCTCAAATTCTTGAAGAAGCCAAAACCCTTGTACCTGAAGGGATTAAGAGGCCGGGGTTAAGGGAAATGATTAAAACAAACCGTGATGAGTTTAAAAAGTCAAATATTGAAATTTCCACAGATGGAAGATTTCCAATGACCCCTCAAAGAATTTTAAGGGATGTTAAATCTCTTATACCAGAAGATACCATTATTTTTACGGATGTGGGTTGGAACAAAAACGGAGTTGCTCAGCAATTTGATATTACCATACCGGGAACGATCCATCACAGCTCCGGTTTGGCAACGATGGGATTCGGCGGCTCGGCATTAATCGGCGGCAAGCTTGCAGCACCGGATAAGCTTGTTATGACCCTTGTAGGAGACGGAGGATTTGGAGTAAATCCGGGAGCATTAGCAACGGCAGTAGAGCAAAATATTCCCGTTGTATGGGTGGTTATGAACAATTCTGCTTTTGGGACGATAGCAGGATTGGAATATGCAAATTACGGTACAAATTTCGGGACGGTATTTAAAACACCTGACGGCAGGCCTTATTCGCCGAATTGGGCAGAGGTTGCCAAAGCTTATGGGGTTGATGCGGTAAGGATAGAATCGGCTGATGATTTCAAACCGGCTCTTGAGAAGGCAATCAAAAGCAAAAAACCCTACTTGCTGGATGTACCAATGGAAAATATAGCCGTTCCCACACCGGGAAGCTGGAACATAAATGATATTTATAATCCTAAGGAAGGCGTTGTTAACGGAAAACTGGTAAAGAATGAAAAAGGAGAATACATGCCTCCAAATCATTCTGTATCCCATAAATAAATGTTATCAAAGGAGGAATATATGACAAGAAAGTTTTCACTGGCTTACTTGACCATACCGGGAACCAATCCGGTTGATCAGATAAGAATTGCTGCTGAGGCAGGATATGACTTTGTCAGTTTAAGACCTATACCTATGCATCTTCCAAATGAGCCCTTGTTTCAATTTGACTTAGACAGGAGATTATTCAAGGATATAAGAAATGCATTGGAGCAAAATGATATAAAACTTATGGATATTGAACTTGCACGTGTTAGAGAAGACTTAAAAGTTGAAGATTATGAATCTGCTTTTGCCGCAGGAGCTGAACTAGGTGCAACAGATGTGCTGTCAAGCATTTGGACTAAGGATAATGAATACGCTTTCAAGGAATTTGCAAAAATTTGTGATTTAGCTGCCAAATATAATTTAAAGGTCAATCTTGAATTTGTAACCTTCTCTGGAGTTCCCGGTCTTGCGGGAGCCTTGGAGGTTCTTGATAAGGTGGAAAGGCCTAATGCATATTTAATGGTAGATACCCTCCATGCTCATAGGTCTATGGTAAGCCCTGAGGATTTAGCCAAGGTCGACAGAAAGAAGTTTGGCTTTATCCATCTTTGTGACGGCCCCGGGGAAATTCCATCCTTGGAAGATCCATCTATGATTGGTGTTGCCAGAGAAGGAAGGCTATATCCGGGAGAAGGAGAAATTGACCTTAAGGGTATGCTCTCAGCCATGCCCCATAATCCAATATCTATAGAGCTTCCAAATTCTAAGGAAATGAAAGAAAGAGGAGCAGCAGGGCATGCTGCAAGGTGTCTGATTACGGCTAAAGATTTATTAGCCGAAATTGATAAAAAGGAGGATTAAAATGCCGGTTACTATAAATACAAAAATGGTGGCCCTGTTAGGAAAACCTTTGTCACAATCCTATGCTGCAAGGATGCAAAATGCAGCTTATAAAGCTGCGGGAATTGACATGTTGTATTTCTATTCTGAAGTAGAAAATGATCACCTGCCTGATGTGGTAAACGGAATAAGGTATATGAGTTTTGCAGGTTTTGCAGTAACTAAACCCAACAAGGTTGAAGTTATGAAATATGTTGATGAAAAGGATCCACTTTGTGAAAAGATGAATGCAAGCAATACGGTTGTTATTCTGCCTGATGGCAGGCTTAAAGCTTACAACACTGATGGGATAGGATTCATCAGAGCATTAAAAGAAGAAAAGCCGAATACAAATATAGAGGAATCGGTATTTTTCTGTATAGGTGCAGGGGGTGCAGGAAGAGCAATAAGCAGTGCATTAGCTTATTATGGAGCTAAAAAAATTTATATTGCCAACAGGACAAAATCAAAAGCTCAACAATTAGTTGATGATATAAATCAAAATTTCGCATCGGTTGCAGAGCTGGTTGTTATTGAAGACAAGATATTATTAGAAGAAAAGATTAAAGAGTCGGATGTAGTTATGAATAATACGGGACTGGGCATGATTTCGTGCCTTGATCAAACACCTATACCTAAGGAATACCTTCGTTCCGGACAACTATGTTTTGATGCAACCTATAATCCGTCAAAAACCCGTTTTCTTATTGAAGCTGAAGAAATGGGATGCAGCACTATGAATGGTTTAGGAATGTCCTTGTACCAAGGGGCTGAGCAGATTGAACTTTGGAGCGGAAAGGCTGCCCCGATTGAAGTAATGCGTCAGGAGCTTATGAATATCCTTGAAGGGAAAAAAGAAGAGTAGTATGTAGACTTCCAACAAAAGGAGGAAATAAAATGTCTGCAATAAAATGGTTGGATGAGCACTTTGAAGAAGCCATCATGGTGATTTTGTTAGCACTTATATCCTGTGTAATGATGGCTCAAATAATTGCTCGAAATATTTTTAACTCAATGACCTGGCCTGAGGAATTTTCAAGATATTGCTATATTTGGACTGTTTTTCTATCCTTAGGATATACAATTAAAAAAGGCAATATGTTGAAGGTTGGTCTTGTAATGGATTTATTGCCTCAAAAAAT
This sequence comes from Tissierellia bacterium, assembly GCA_012519555.1. Lineage (GTDB taxonomy): Bacteria > Bacillota > Clostridia > Tissierellales > Sedimentibacteraceae > Sedimentibacter. Next base: position 29,050 of record JAAYPY010000109.1, read on the forward strand.
AAGAAGGGCAATAGAGATTGTGGTTAACATGATTATTTTAGCTATAAGTGTGGTTTTTTTCAGACATGCAATTACCTATACCGGTATAATATATTCTACCGGACAGATTTCACCGGCAATGCACCTGCCCATGTGGATAATGTACTTGGCAACTGTTTTAGGATTTGGTTTGGCTTCAATAAGGACGGCTCAGGAAATTGTAAACAATATAAAGAATTTCAACGTAAAAGCTGAAACAACATTAGAAGCTACTTTAAAAGAAGCTAAAGAAGAAGTAGAAACCAGCGGAGTTAATTTAGGGGGTGAAGAGTAATGGCATTATCAATATTTGCAGTTTTTATGGTAGCCTTGATATTTGCCGTACCCATTGCTATGAGTATGGTCCTTGGTGCTTTGACTCCGCTTTTTTTAGGAGGTGCAGGCAGTTCAATTCAGCAACTGATAGCTAACAGCTTCTCAGGCTCGGATTCTACCCCTATATTGGCAGTACCCTTGTTTATCTTGGGGGGAGTACTTATGGCCGAAGGAGGTATATCAAAGAGATTATTCAGTTTCTTTGCTTATTTTGTAGGTAATTTTACGGGAGGACTTCCTTGCGCCGTAATATTAACTTGTTTGTTCTATGGAGCAATTTCCGGTTCCGGTCCTGCAACAACAGCTGCAGTAGGCTCCATGACAATACCCTTTTTGGTTGAAATGGGTTATGATAAAACCTGGGCAGCCGGAATGATTGCTACATCCGGAGGCCTTGGCGTAATTATACCGCCCTCTATCCCCTTTGTCCTTTACTCGTTGGCGACGGGTGTTTCCACGGGAGCACTTTTCTTAGGAGGTGTATTGCCGGGTATTGCAATAGGCTTAGGTATGATGGTTTATGCCGTGTATTATTGCAGGAAAAATGGAGAGGACAGAAAGAAAATCGGGGAAAAAATGAAGGAGCTTAAAGACAAAGGATTATTTAATCTGTTTAAAGAGAGCTTCTGGGCCTTGCTTTCACCAATAATAGTTCTTGGGGGAATTTATTCCGGTTATGTAACACCTACGGAAGCCGCATGCATTTCGGTGTTTTATTCTTTGTTTGTTTCATTGGTTATATATAAGTCATTTACGGTTAAGGAGATAATCCCTTATTTGGCAAAAGCAGTAAAAACTTATGCACCTCTTTGCTTTGTTTTAGCATTTGCAATTGCCTTTGGAAGAGTACTGGCATTAGCGAAGGCACCGGTAATTATTGAAGGATTCATTTTAAACAACTTTACAACAAGCTTTACCGTATTGACGGGTATAGTGATTGTATTTTTATTACTTGGAATGGTTATGGACACAGGACCTGCTATAGTAATATTGGCACCAATATTGCTGCCGGCAGTTCAAGCATTGGGTGTTCATCCGGTACATTTCGGCGTTATTATGGTTTGCTGCTTATCAATTGGTTTGGCAACACCACCCTTTGGTTTGGATTTATTCGTGGCGGACAATGGCATTGCTGCCTGTAGCTTGTGCTCAGCAAAGTGCACCTGCTCCCCCCCAAGAAGAAGCTGAACAGCCTGAGCAACCCGAACAGCCTGAGTCACCGGAAGGAGGCCTTGATTCACTTGAAC
>JAAYPY010000110.1 GCA_012519555.1 Tissierellia bacterium
TAAAACATCTGGAAAAATAACGTAGATTACTTTTCGGCTATTACCCTATTTTGAATTAGCCCTTTTTGGTTAGCACCTCTTTGAAACTTTATGTCAGGTTTCTACTTGAAGCTTCCAGCAAATAAGCATCAATTTCTTTTTCAGATAATAGCGGGTATGTCTCTATCATACCTTGTTTAATCTTATCAAGGTACTTTTGGGATGGACTTACAGCATCTATATAACGTGGCGTATGTGTGATAGTCTTGATTGGCAGTCCTTCCTCAAAACCAATCTGTACCATTTTATTATACCAGTTCGGACCGTTTCCTTCTAATACATGGATTTGCTCTAACTGCTCTTCAGTAACCAGATACAATTTCCCATAGGCTTTCCCTTGCTGCTCTATATCAAGAAATGCAACTCCTTTATAATCCCAAATGCGACTTCTATTCGCGAAATAAATCGGGTGTGGGAAAATAAACTGCTCCTCTTTTACTGGCGGTGTTTTGTCACTACAACGTTCAATATACTCCATAAAACGTGATTTATTAATGTTTGAGCCATAGGCTGCATACCATACGTAATTGACACTCTTCATTTTTTCTACTATCCCACTATGCCATGGCTGATACTCATATCCAACTTTGACCATATTTTCTATTGATTGATTATAAACAAATGTCTCAGCGCTATAAATCTCATTATTGGCGCCATTGACTTCTACTGTTCTTCTTTTATAGAAATATCCCTCACCTTCGTATTTATCAATATCTGAAATTTTATGATTGGGAACCTCATATAATTCTCCCCTGACCGAAGCATTATAATCCTTAACTATACCGGGATACGCTCCGAGATCATAAAGAGCATACCCGTTTAATGTACAGTCACCGATGAACCTGGCATCATCCAAATATGTCATCCCACTACGGTTGTTTTTCATCAGCGTTCCATAAACAAATAAATGTATTGAATCACTTTGCATGCTTTCTTTTATATCGTTGGGTCTGATAGAGTTGAGAATTTCATTAAATTGCATCGTGTAGTCTTCGCCCCAGGCACCCTTTGTATTACCTGTTGTAATAGCTTTTTTATAGGATTCAATGGAATCCTTAAATAGCTTTGTAAACGCATCACAATAATTTGGATACTTGTCTACAAAAACATGAGCTTTTGCTTTAATAAAAACAGCCAGTGCTTCAAGCTTACCTTCTAATACGCCATATCCATGCCCTTGGAAGGCCCTCCCCGTTGAGGCATAAAGACCTTTTTGTAAAGCATCCTGATATCCAGAAATCTCTTCAACTAAATGCGGAAAATTAAGTTTACTATACATAAGAATTCCGGTAGCTATATATGTTGGCATATAAAAATAATCTATGCGAGCATCACTTGGCATCTTCTCCGGATCTTCAAGTCCCCAGAACCCCATTGCAGGATCTCGCGGCAAGTCCATTTGATCACTGACTAGCTTTGTTAAATACTCCTTTAATTCGCTTTCATTCACATTACCTTTTAACAAAGCATCAAAATCGTTCTGCAGCTTAGTTACAATTCTAGTGAACTCCTCGGTGTTAACTTGTTTCGGACGATAAAATGTGTTTTTCATATTTCTAAACCTCCAAGTTTTTATTATGGCTTAATTTTATTACTAAACGGAGGTTAAAGTTATGGGGGCGGGGCTCCAATTTAGATTAATTCTTCTATTGTGTAACTGCTGCGTAAAATATTATCCAAACTCAATTCGATCTTTTGGCCACCACTTAAAATACGTATAGTATCGCCTAGATAATTCTCGATTGTACAATCACTATATATCTTTATTGAGCCGTCTTCCTCTTGATATTCTATAAAACATTTCTTTTGATTTTTTAAACAGTCAAGAACACATCCTACCCCTTCGGTATCACTACACATCCTTTCGCTCAAAAAGCTATTATTAAGCTCTTCTTCAAGGCTTGTATACCATTGAACTTCATCCGGCAATAAATCGCTAAGAACAAAGATAATTCTTTTTTTTGCATATTCGGAAAGCTGAGTCCATATTGACTTAGCCATATCATTTGCATAATTTCTAAAAGCTGACTCCTTACTCATTAATCTGAGCCCTTTTAGAGTTACAATAATTTGTGTCAGGTTACTTGTTAATAAAACTGGATGGGCAGTAGAGGACATAATAACTCGCCCATTTCTACGCTTTGAATCTTCTATAACAAACTTTTTTCCACAAACTTGAATAGGGTTATCAGTCATACCCCTGAGTTTTTTTATATCGTCATCAATTGTATCCTTTCCAACCCAGAGCATATTATATAACTCTTCAATTTTGTGATTTGGGTCTTGAAGATATTTTGCAATAAACATAATTCGCTCAAATTCAATTGATATAGGAATCGGCGGGAATTCTAATTCGATCTCGATATTATACTGGGTTTTTATGAAATTTAGATACTCTTTATATACTTTAATTGCATTATCCTTTGTACTTGTATAACCTTTAATCGACAGAATAATACTTGCTTTTAGTTCATCTGGAACAAGTTCACCATGCCCATTTATCTTTAATAGACTATACTCCTTGTCAGAGCTTAATAGGTTAGTTATCATTGAGCCCCCATCCCTTTGATAAGGGAGCATCTTGTGTAAATAAGCCTCTATCGTTGTTTCGATTTTCATAATAAAACCTTCCTTGTTTATGTTAATACTTAATAAACATTTGGTTTTTAAGCACAGAGTCGAACTGTTGACCTCATACTTACCATAGAGTAGATTAGTCATCTTAAGATCATTTATTAAAGAAGCTTTATGAGCAATCTGGAATATACAACCCAACAAAAACCCATCAGGTGTTTATATGCAGAGAGTTTTTTCGGATTATTAACTCAGTCTATCGACATATTTTCATATACGACGTGGCTCGAGA